>DATCHY010000031.1:0-6112 GCA_036508065.1 Geomonas sp.
CGAGCCGTAATAGCCGTAGAGATCCCAGGTCGGAAAGGCCTCGGGGTACCAGCGCCCCGGATAGGTGTCGACATAGCCTGGCTGGATCGTTGTCTGCTGTTCGACCTTGATGGTCTGCACGGTAATAACCGCGTCCGCGGCCGCCTTCTTAACCGCCTGATCCAGCATGGTCCGGTCCGGCTTAGCGCCGCCGGGAATCATGGTGTGGGCGGCCACCGCCTCTATTCCATGCCGGCCCAGTTCGCTGACGAGCACGTCCTCATAAACCCCGCGGCTAGCCTGCGTGTTGGTGATGCTCACTACCAGCACCTTGTGCAGACGTGCAGGGTGGGTGCCCGGGTTGCGCCAGGTATCGGTCAGGGATGTCGAGGCGCAGGAACAGAGGGTCGATGCAACGAGCAAAAGACCGGCCAGCCTAAGTCTCCGGCGCATGAAGTACCTCCTGAAACGGTAATCGATCCTGACTGGAGCGCTCAAAAACGCTAAAATAGTTATACCAAGTTGCCGGGAGTTGGCAATGGTATATACTTAGAAAAATTTAATCACTGCAGTGTCCCCATTTTGTATGACGGACCCCTCCGGTGCTGAGACGCCCCGTTGCGATTGAGTAACGGTTGCTTAAAGAAGGTTGTCCAACTGATGCCGGCGCGGCCAAACAGGAGGAATGTCATGGAAAAGGTCAAGCACATACTTGTCGTCAGCAGGATGAGCCAGTACTGCAAGGAAGCCGTTGGAATAGGCATCTCGCTCGCCAAGAAGTACGGGTCCCAGATTTCGGTGCTCCATCTGGTATCCAACCCGGTGAGCATGGAGGCGCTGAACGCACCGTTACCCTATCCTGACGGCAGACACAAGACCTATGCCAGCATTCAGGAAGAGGCAAAGGAGGAACTGGACAAGATCCTCAGGGAAGAGATCCGTTCGGGACTTCCCATCGAGATCCTGATTAAAGAAGGAAGGCCGATCGATGAAATAGTCCAGGTGGTCAAGGACGAAGGGATCGACCTCATGGTGCTGCTCGCCCATGAGGAAGGGCGCCTTGAGCACCTCCTCTTTGGGCGCGACAACGATGCCGTCATCCGCCGGATGCCCTGCTCCATCCTCCTGGTGAAGAAGGAGCCGGAACCGGTAGCATGGTGAAGCAGATAATGGATATTTGATAGGAGAGGCGGATGCGGAGTTGGATATGTACCACCTGCCAGTACGTTTACGACCCGGCCCAAGGGGATCCCGTCAACGAAATCCCGCCGGGGACACCTTTCGAGGATTTACTGGAAGCGTGGACCTGCCCTATCTGCAAAGCGGGTAAAAGCTTCTTCATCCCCTTTACTTCGGAATGACCCTCGAAAAACCCGCGCTAATCCAAAAAGAACTGCCGGTTCAGGTCACAGCCCGAACCGGCAGGTGTCATTTCTGCCGCGATGATCGCTAGCAAAAAGCCAGCTCTTCATCCCTTTCCGGTCTTTTCCGTCGCATCCACCAGGAACATTGCAACGACCTTGCCGTGGTCCAGATCTTTTGGCGTCAGAAATCCGTGATTGTTGAGATGCTGGCAGATGTAGTCGAATCCGAACGGCATGGCAAACCTGATATCCGCGTTGTCAATCCTGCAGTAGAACATCTCACGAGTAGTTCCCGGGATAACCGCGCCGATGCAGCTGATGCGACCTTTATCCAGGGCCGGTTCCCTCTTCCCCTTAGGACTTGCGAGCTTGTGCATGGCACCCCCTGGAAGACCTGAAGTGCAGTCAGTATAATAAAGGTTTTACTGGATGTAAATCACACCGGGAAGAATTAATATATTCGCTGCGGCTTGCCGCCTGCAAAACCGCTTGCCGGCAGCGGTACGATTGCCTCCCGGTCAAATTTCCTGCGGCGTCCGCTCCGGTAGTGTGGTAGAGTAAGCCGGCTGCCAAAGCAGCTTTACGGCGAGCCTCACCTGTTGCAGCGGGATCGACATGACCATTCTCGAAACGCGTGGCGTCACCAAAATTTACCGCATCGGGAACCGGGAGATCACGGTCCTCGATGCGGTCTCCCTCGCCGTCGCAAAAGGTGAGTTCCTGGTGGTGAAGGGTGAGAGCGGCAGCGGCAAATCGACGCTGCTGACGGTTCTTTCCGGGCTCGATCGTCCCGACTCCGGCCGGGTGCTGATCGAGAACAGAGACATCACCGACCTCGACGAGGATGCCCTGGCGCCGCTTCGAAACTCCACCTTCGGCTTCGTGTTCCAGTCCTTTCACCTGGTCCCCTCCCTCACCGCACGGGAGAACGTCATGTTCCCCGCCGAGCTGAGGGGCGACCCGGGCGCCCGCGACGCTGCGGAGGCGCTCCTTGCCCGGGTGGGCCTTTCCGAGCGCATGTCGAGCTTCCCGCACCAGCTCTCCGGCGGCGAGAAGCAGCGCTGCGCCATCTGCCGCGCCCTCATCAACGGCCCGCGCATCATCTTCGCCGACGAGCCTACCGGCAACCTCGACTCGGTGAACGGCAGCGCGGTCCTCGAACTGCTCCTGGAGCTGCACCGAGAACGGGGCACCACGCTGCTCATGGTCACCCACAGCCCGGAAATCGCCCTGCGGGCCGACCGGGTGGTGACCCTCAAGGATGGCAGGATCGTGGCGGAAGGCAGCCGTGCTTAACGCGCGATTCGTCGCTCGCCAGATAACCGGCGCCAAGCGGCAGTCCGCCGTCTTCGTCCTCTGCGTCGCCCTCTCCATGATAACCCTGGTCTCGCTCGGGAGCTTCGCCCGCTCCGTCCAGTCTTCCCTTTTGCGCGATGCGCAGGCGCTCCACGCCGCCGACCTCATCATCCACGCCCACGCCCCTCTCCCCGGCGCGCTCCAGGCAAGGCTCGCCGCGCTCGCCCGGCAAAAAGCCCTGGCTATCGCCCGCTACTACGAGTTCTATTCGGTGGTGCGCAAGGCAAGCGGCGAGGGGTCGCTCCTTAGCAACCTGAAGGTCGTCGAGCCGGGCTACCCCTTTTACGGCAAGGTCGTGCTCGCCTCGGGGCGCCCGTTTGGCCAGGTGCTGACGCCGGGAAGCCTGGTCGTCGAGCAGTCGTTCCTCGACCGGCTCCGGATCCGGGTGGGAGACGCGCTGCGCGTCGGCAACGCCACGCTCACCGTCCGCGACGTGCTGCTGCAGGAGCCTGACCGGCCGGTCAACTTCTTCGCACTGGGGCCGAGGATCTTCGTTTCCGCGGCCGACCTCGCCTCGCTGGGACTGATCGGCACCGGGAGCCGCGTCGAGTATGTGACGCTCGCCAAGGTCTCCGAGCCCAAGCAGGTGGAGCGCATCGCCTCCGAGCTGCGCCTTGCCGCCGCCGGCAGCCGGGTCCGGGTCGATACCTACCAGAGCGCGGACTCGCGGGTGAAGCGCTTCTTCGACAACCTCCTTTTCTTTCTGAACCTGAGCGGCATCTTCACGCTGCTGCTGGCCGGCTTCGGCATCCAGAGCACGCTCTCCGCCCTTCTCAAGGAGCAGGAGCGGACCATCGCCGTCATGAAGGCGATCGGTGCCCGGAGCCGCTTCATCATCGGCCACTTTCTCGCCGTCACCCTCACCCTAGGCTTGGCCGGGACCGTGGCCGGGCTCCTGGCGAGCCTTGCCCTGCAGGGTTTCCTCCCGGTGCTTTTCCGCGGGCTGATCCCGGCCCGGGTCGAGCTGGGCATTTCGGGGTGGGCCGTCGCGGAAGGGATGCTGATCGGATTGCTGGTCGTGCTCCTGTTCACCGCCCTTCCCCTGTACCGCCTGAAGGAGGTGAAGCCGCGGGCGATCTTCGGCAAGGAGGAGACCGGCAGCTTCTGGAACCGCTCCACCTGGGTCATCGCAGGCGCCGGGACCTTCTTTTTCCTCGCCCTGGTCCTGGTGCGGATACGGGACCTGAAGACCGGCCTCTATTTCATCCTGGCCCTGGTGCTGCTGGTCCTGGCCGCCTACCTCCTGTCCGTTGCGACCCTGAGCTTTTTGAGGCGCCAGTCGCCCAAAAACCTGGCACTGCGGCAGGCCCTCAAGGGGCTGTTCCGTCCCAGGAACGCCTCCCGGTCGATCCTGGTCACCCTCTCCGCGGCGCTCGCGGTCATCTTCACCATCATGGTCGTGGAGAAGAATCTCGACGCCTCCTTCATCGGCTCCTTCCCGCCCGGAGCGCCCAACGTGTTCTTCATCGACATCCAGCCCGGTCAAAAAGCCGGGTTCGCCGCAACAGTCGGGATCAAGGGAGACTACTATCCGGTGGTGCGCGGCACCGTGAACGCCGTCAACGGCCGGCCCATCGATCCGGAAAAGGAGCGCGCGGCGCGCGGCGACAACCTCGCCCGCGACTTCAACCTCACCTACTACGACCGTCTCCTGCAGGACGAGCGGCTGGTCGCAGGAAAGACCCTGTTCAGGAAGGACTGGCCCGGGCAGCAGGTGTCGGTCCTCGACACGGTGCTGAAGATGCACAAGATGGCGCTCGGCGACACCATCACCTTCCGGGTCCAGGGGATACCGATCGAGGCCCGCATAGTGAGCGTGCGCACGCGGAGCGGCGGCGGCATCACCCCTTTTTTTTACTTCGTATTCCCCGAGTCCGTTCTGGCCGGCGCCCCCCAGACCCTGTTCTGCGCGGCGAGGATCGAAAAGGGGAGCATAGCCGCGCTGCAGAACAGGGTGGTGGCGCGTTTTCCCAACGTGAGCGTCATCGACCTGACCGAGACGGCCACGGTCTTCGCGCGCATCATGGGGCGTCTCTCCGTCATCGTTCGCTTCTTCACCTCCTTCAGCATCGCAGCCGGCGTGCTGATCGTGGTGAGTTCCGTCTTCGCCACCCGTTATGCCCGGATCCAGGAGGCGGTATATTTCACCATCCTCGGCGCGCGACGGCGCTTCGTGCTGGCGGTCTTTGCCGCGGAAAGCCTGGTGCTAGGCCTTGCGAGCGGACTGATCGCGCTGTTCATCGCCCAGGTGGGAAGCCTTGTCATCTGCCGGAAAGGACTCGACCTGAGTTACCACCCCTACCTGGGCGAGAGCCTGCTGCTGGTGCTGGCGACCGCCCTGCTCGTCCTGCTGGTCGGGATGGCGGCGTCGGTGTCGATACTGCGGCAGAAACCGGTCGGCTTCCTGCGCGGGCAGGCCGACGAGTGAAGCGCGGGAGTTCAGAGTTCACTTCCATTGGGTGGGGAAACGATCTTCGCAGGCTGGCAAATCCCTCATCCGCCCCTCCGGTCTATACAACCTTCTCCCGGAGGGAGAAGGATTATGGCATACCATTTGGTAACGGAGGAATCATGAGAGTATCGAGGCCGCTTCTGGCGGTCGTTGCGATGGCCGCATGCGCGCTTTTTTATGGGTGCCAGAAGGAGAAGGAGCCAGGGGCAAGGGCTCCCGCCGATCGTTCCGCCTTTGAGGGGACCGTGGTCGCGGTCGGCGACAGCCTCACCGCCGGCTACGGCGTGCCGGAAGCGGATGCCTATCCGGCGCAGCTGGAAAAAAAGCTGCATCAGGCGGGCTACCGCTGGCGCGTCATCAACGCGGGCATCAGCGGCGAGACCAGCAGCGGCACCCTGTCGCGGGTCGACTGGGTGCTGAAGCTCAAGCCGGATATCGTCATTCTGGAAACCGGCGCCAACGACGGCATGCGGGGCGTCGACCCGCAACTGACGCGCGGAAACATAGAGAAGACCGTCTCCTTGCTGCAGGAAAAGGGTGTCATCGTCGTTTTGGCGGGGATGCAGATGTTCGCCAACCTCGGCCCCTCCTACACCACTGAATTTGCCGCCATCTACCCGAAGGTCGCGGCAAAGCACAGTCTCATCCTGATTCCTTTCTTCCTGGCGGACGTGGCAGGGGACGCGACGCTCAACCAGGCGGACGGCATCCACCCGGTGGCAAAAGGGTACCGGATTGTCACAGGTACGGTCTACCCGCATCTGCTGCAGGCGATTGAGAAGAAAAGATTGATTCACAGGTAAAACTAATTTTATGCGATCGAGAGCCAGTGATGACCTCGATCAAAGCCATTTCGGGCAAAGTGATGGCTTTTACATTCATGAAAATATTTAGTTTGCGGCAAATGAAAACTTACCAGTTGTTACATCTTTAGTTACGGTGATATCAAACACTGAAATTG
>DATCHY010000032.1:0-8516 GCA_036508065.1 Geomonas sp.
TTCCTCGACATGGTGCCCGCCCCCTTCACGTTCATCCCCTTGACGATGCCGCCTCCGGCGACCACGTCGGCGAAGACCTTGAAGCCCGAGCCCTTGACGATCTCGGAGAGCTGGACCAGTTCCATGCCAAAGCGCAGGTCCGGGTTGTCGACGCCGAAGCGGTCGATCGCCTCGGCATAGGTCATCCTCTGGATCGGGAGCGACACCTGCACCCCTTTCGCCTCGGAGAAGATCCGCGCCATGAGCCCCTCCATGACGGTGATGATGTCCTCGCGGTCGATGAAGGACATCTCGCAGTCTATCTGGGTGAACTCAGGCTGGCGGTCGGCGCGCAGGTCCTCGTCCCTGAAGCAGCGCACAACCTGGAAGTACTTGTCGAAGCCGGAGACCATCAGGATCTGCTTGAAAAGCTGGGGCGACTGCGGCAGCGCGTAGAAATCACCCTTGTTGATGCGGGAGGGGACCAGGAAGTCCCGTGCCCCTTCCGGGGTCGACTTGGTGAGGAAGGGAGTTTCAATCTCCAGGAAGCCGTTATCGGTCAGGTAGGAGCGGGTGAGCTGGGAGACCCTGGAGCGGAGCACCATGTTTGCCTGGAGCGAGCCGGTCCGCAGATCGAGGTAGCGGTACTTGAGCCTGATGTTCTCGGCGACGTCGACGAAGCCGTCCAGGGTGAAGGGAAGCGCCTTGGAGGGGTTCAGGAGCTTGCACTCCGTCACCAGCACCTCCACCTCGCCGGTCTTCATCTTCGGGTTCACCGTCCCCTCCGGGCGATGCGACACCGTCCCCTTGATGGCCAGGACGTATTCGTTGCGTATGGACTCGGCTTTGCCGTGGGGCGCAGGGGCGCGCTCCGGGTCGAAGACGATCTGGGCGATGCCGTCCCTGTCGCGCAGGTCGACGAAGATGAGCCCGCCGTGGTCGCGTCGTTTCGAAACCCACCCCATGAGGACAACTTCCTGCCCTACCTGTGCGCTTCTCAGCTCGCCGCAGTAATCACTTCTTTTCCAATCGCCCAGAAAATCTATCATTGAAAAACCCTCCTTGGTTTTATCTATAGGGATAAACCGCGTAACTATACCCAAAAAGCCACCCCGCTTCAACCAAAAACCTCCAACCGGTGCAGGATTTGCAAGAGTTCCCGCTCCCCGCGCCGTGGGGGGAGGAAAATCAGGTCCAAAATACGAAGGCCCGGCAGAAATTCTGTCGGGCCATCGCTTGGCTGATAGGTATCAAGGCGGGATCACCGGGCCTAAATTCAAAATCAAAATCTCGGGCACGGATTAAACGGATGTTACGGATAAAGGCAGATTGAGCCTAAGAGCTTCCTGGTACACCGAATGACTGTTTTGATCTGACTTTATCCGTTCGATCCGTGTGCCGGTCTTGCTTTGACTTTCTTAACCTTAACCTGTTTTTTGTCTACTCTCCGCCGCGCTTGGAGACGTAGGCGCTGCTCCTCTTCTGGGCGAAGGTCAGGTGCTCCATCATCGCCTCCCGAGCCCCTTCCGGGTCGCGGTCCCGAATCATCTCGTAGATCTTGAGGTGGTGGGAATAGAGGAGCTTTTGATCTTCCTCGGTCAGATAGGCTGCCCGCCAGACGTCGCGCTGGAACTCCTGCATGGCGTCGAAGATGCTCTGCATCATGTGGAACCAGACCACGTTGTGGGACGCCCGCGCTATTACGGTGTGAAACTGCGCGTCCAGATCCTCGGAGAGCTTGAGCCCCTCCAGGTTTTTCGCCATGCAGTTCACGATCGTCTCGAGGCGCCCGATCTCCTCGGGAAGCGCACGCGTCGCGGCATACCAGGCGGTCCAGGACTCCATCCCCTGGCGCACCTCGATCACGTCCAGGGCACGGTCGCCGTCGATCTGGATCAGCTTGGAAAGCGGCATCCCGGCGGAACTCTCCACCAGGGAGCGGACCACGGTTCCCCCGCCCTGGTAGGTTTCGACGAGCCCGGTGGAGACGAGGAAGTTGAGCGCCTCGCGCACCGAGGGGCGCGAGACGCCGAACATCTCGGCTAGTTCGCGCTCGGGCGGCAGCTTCTCTCCCGGGTTGAATTCGCCTGCCAGGATCGAGGTCCTGATCTGCTCGGCAATCTGGGTCGACACCTTCTTTGGTTTAATCGGCTTGAATATCATGATCGCCACGGATACTACATTAACCTGGGCATGGCAACAGCTTTTTTCGGGTACGGCAATTTATCCGTTACCACGGAAAAAGCCGCTCGAAAAGAGCGGCTTTTTTATTGCCGGCTGGCGTCATTCTCCACCCATCGCTCAACCTGGCCCTGTGGGAGCGTCCTCCAGGACGCGAAAGCAGCGGCACGATTGCCGGTCCAACCAAAGAGCGGACCGCGGCTGCAACTGACAGGAAGAGGTGGCGGAAGCTCGCTATCTGTTTTTTGCCGCAGCCGCTTTCGGGGTCAACACCAGAGCCTTGAACGCTCCTATGACCATCATGGCCGCCGGGACCAGTTGGCCGACCAAAATGACGGCGCAGAAGCCGAGGAATGCCCAGGCAAGGATGCCAGGCTCATCGGCCTGAGCACCGCTTGCTGCAAAAGCCGAAGTCGCCGATACGGCAGTCGCGATTAACGTGGTGATAGGTACTCTCATGACATCCTCCCTTTTAGGCTCACAGTCTAGTCTTCCTGACTTCACCTTAGCATCAAGCGTGCCACACAATAAAAGAGGTGACCAAGTTGCCTCAACCTGCCGTTAACACAGCTATTTCACCTGCCAAGCCAGTATAAGCCTGCCACGAGAAACCCACGGATAGTATGTTTTCATCATACACCCTAGCGCTCCCGGCTCGGTGGCACGACACCGCACGACCAGGTAACCATCTGTAACTATGGCGGACAGGGCCGGATTCCAGGGTGTATACATATCATATGCGGGCAGGAACGCATTCATGCGTCTCTTGCATGAAGACCGAGGTCCACTCTTGGCCAGGAGCAGAAAGGTAGAGCTGAGACGCATTGCATGCGTCTCTTTCCCAGCCACCCAAGCGGGCGGACCTGGGGCATCAGCAGTTCTGGCGCTGCTGGTGAGAGTAAAGAGGGGAGTTCGGCAGATGGGTGGCGAGATCGAAGCGCCGGCTTCCCGAAGGCGCCTGGTCAGGCCCGGAATAGGCCGAAAAGCGTGCCGGCTTCCTTGAGAAGAAACATGGCCAAGACGAGCAACAGCAGGCCAAGGGCGCGCATGATCGTCAGGTAGAGCCTCCCAGCCATGAACCTGCGGGACTTCCCCACCAATACGGCGAGCAGCATTTTTGCCCCGATGAGGCAGCCGAGGAAACCGACCACGAAGGCTGGCGCCGCGAGGGAATTGCCGCCGCTCACACCCTTGAGGATGGTGGGGGCGCCGACGCTGAACCAGAACAGATAGGGGTGCGGGCTCAGGACGTTGACCAGCATCCCCCGGCCCAGGGACTGGGGCGCGCTTCCCTCAAAGGACCGACCGGACAGTCCGCAGCGAAAGGTCCCGTAGGCCATCTGCAGCAGGAAAAGCGCGCCGATGAGCGAAACAGCGCCGAGAAGCGGCTTGACGTCGGCCAACTGCCTCACGAAGATGACGGAAAGGATGATCAGCGGCAGGTCCGTGACGAGCGGCGAAAGGGCGACCTTGCACCCCTCCTTGATGCCGTGCTGCAAGGTCTGGGAGAGCACCAGGGCGAAGAGCGGCCCCGGCGAGAAGCCGGCGGAAAGCCCGAGCAGCACTCCTGCGCCGAGAAATGCCATCATGTTAACGCATACCAGAACCAGACCGCCATAAACTCCCCTGCCTTCCCTCTTTATATTTCAGTCAGGATAGTACGAATTTTGGCGGGGAAATACAATGAGGAAAAAGAGGGCTCCTCAGGCAAGGAGCGAGCGCGGGAACCTTCCGGGGTTTGGGTAGAGACGCATTGCATGCGTCTCGGGCTGCTGCCCATTTTGCCAAAACAACGGACCTTGGAACAGGCCGAAACAGAGACGCATGCAATGCGTCTCTACATACGGTACCTACGATGGCGCCGTCCGGACGGGCGGCCGCCCTCCCCTATCCGCCGCCGGCCACCTTCTCTCGATGGAGCTCGGTCATCCCTGTCGGGAGAAGATGCCGCAGACGGATCGGGGAGAGCGTGTCGCAGCTATTTTGCGACAGCCTTGATCATCTCGACCTCGATGCTGATGTCGACCTCGTCGCCGACCACTACCCCGCCCGTTTCCAAAGCCTTGTTCCAGGTGAGACCAAAGTCCTTCCTGTTGATCTTGGTGCTGGCAGAGGCGCCGCGCCTGAGGTTTCCCCAAGGATCCTTAGACTCCCGCGAGGGTCCTTCGACATCGAGAACGACCGGGCGAGTGACGCCATGCAGGGTAAGATTCCCGGTCACCTTCAGTCCATCAGCGCCGCTTTTGGCAACCTTAGTGGAAACGAAGGTCATGGTCGGGAACTTGGCGACCTCCAGGAAATTGGCGCTCCGCAGATCAGCATCACGCTTTGCCACGCCGGTATCGATCGAGGCGGTATCTACGGTGACGCTCACGCTCGATCGGGTGATGTCCCTGTCGTCAATATTGACTACGCCCTGCACCTTGCCAAAGGTTCCCTTAACGTTTGACACCATCAGATGGCGCACCTTGAACCCGGTGCTGGTGTGATCGGGATCGATATTCCACGTTGAGGCAAATGCAAGGGATGGGAGCATAAGTAGTGCAACCGCTGCAAGCATGCGTACCAGTCTGTTCATCGTATTCCCCCTTTTTCCGGATTTGGCGCACCGGTTGCCCGGCAGCCGATCGTTTGGTGTTCCGAATCAATAATATAATCATGGTCTTATTTGTCCAGAGACAATTGTACTTCTGCATTTGCCAGTTTGAAACGCGTGTTCTGGGTCTAAATAAGATCGTCTGGCTCAGAGCCGCGAATCTAGCTCTAAAGGGGAGTGGCAAGACCGAGACGCAGGCAATGCGTCTCTACATTCGATAAAAGATGAACCTTGTGTTGTCACAGAACAGCATGCCAGCCGGGATTTAGCCTCCCTTGACAAACCGCAGGCGCAGTGTGAAAATTCACCAATCCATTACACATGCCGGATCAGAGCAATCTTGCTTGCTGGTGTCTGTTTCCGGTATCAAGGAAAGGGGGTAGTGACGATGAACGTTTTCGATTTCGCCATGAAAGTGGAGTTGCAGGGCAAGGCTTGTTACGAGAACCTGGCGGCATCGACCCAGGTACCGGGGCTGAAAAATATCTTCACCGGTCTTGCGGCGGATGAGCAGAAGCACTATGACGTTTTCCGCGGGCTCAAGGAGGGCAAGGAATTCACCATGACCGACTCTCGCATGCTGGAGCAGGCGAAATCGGTGTTCCGGGACATGATAGGGGAGAAGGACAACCTGGGCGGGCTGCACGAGGATCTGGACGCCTACCGGCTGGGGCTGAAGATTGAAGCCGACAGCGTCAAGCTGTACGAGGACCTGGCAAAGAAGGAACAGGATCCGGAGATGCTGCAGCTTTATCTAAGAATTGCCAACGAGGAGAAGAAGCATTTCAACATCATGGAAAACATCTGTGATTTCGTGATGAAGCCACGCTACTTCCTGGAATGGAGGGAGTTCAGCAACCTGCATGAGTTATAAGCCCCGGCAAGGGGGCCCTCTATTGCCCGCCCGGGGAAGGGAAATCAGACACGAGCCGACCTTCTCTCGGCACCGCCGTAGAGTGCACCCTGTCGATCCTTGCGAACCGGATCCACTCCAACCCGCACCCATCCGGAGCTGCGCCGGAACTTGGCGATCACCCCGGATGCGATCAGGGTTTCCAGCATGAAATCCTTGACGTAATCGTACTTGTCGTCCTTGTAGTTCACCTGTATCAGCATCCTTCTCACCTCCCTGATCGTTGTTCGACCCTCCAGCTGCTTGCACGTTTGGTACCATCGGCGCAAACCGTTAACATTTCGCGACAGTTGCAGCGAAGCCCCGGCGGAGACAACGATTATGGCAGATATTCCGACAGCTGAAGTGTAAAGTTTCCCGTCACTGTCCCTCTGCTCGTCGCGGGGATGAAATCATCCCGCATCCGGCAATTCATCAGCGTCATTCTAGCACGACCCGCCTCAGGCACAACGGAAGAACAAACGCTGAAACCATTTGCCACGGAGAAAATCCGAGGAAATCCGAGAAGCCAACGTCAAGGTTAAACCTGGCAGGGCAAAAGAAGAAAGGGGAAGAACCGTTTGGTTCTTCCCCTTTTCTATTATCCATTTTGCCGGCGCAGCCTGCACTGGAGCCCGCCACCACCGCGCTTCCCCGGGGCTACTCGCCCAGGTAGGTGTAGGACTGGAGCGTCTTGTCCAGAAGCTCCAGAAAGTGGCTGCTCTCCTCGATGGAGACCTTCTGCAGCGAGACATCCTTCTCGAGGTTGTTGCGCACCCGCTTCAGGATCTCCTGGCTGTCGTACTGCACGTATTTCAGGCTCTCCCAGGTGGCGTCCCCGGTGATGACCGTGTCGATCTTGTAATTGGTCTTCTTGTTGAAGGTGATGTGCACCGCGTTGGTGTCGCCGAACAGGTTGTGCATGTCCCCGAGGATCTCCTGGTAGGCTCCGATCAGGAAGAAGCCGATGAAGTAATCCTCGTCCGCCTTGATCTTATGGAGCGGCAGAGCCTTGGTCCTGCCGTTCTCGCCCACGAAGCTGGTGATCTCGCCGTCCGAGTCGCAGGTGATGTCAGCGATGGAGGTGAGCACGTCCGGCTTCTCGTCGAGCCGCTGGATCGGGACGATCGGGAAGAGCTGGTCGATGGCCCAGGAGTCGGGAATCGACTGGAACAGGGAGAAGTTGGCGAAATAGGTCTGCCTGAGGCTCAGCTGGAAGTTCTGCAGCTCGTCGGGAATCGGCTTCATCTTCTCGACGAGCGAGCTGATCTTCCTGATGATCTTGGAACAGATCCACTCCGCGTTGGCCCGCTCGTTCAGGTTCAGGTAGCCCAGGTTGAAAAGGCTCACCGATTCCTGGATCAGCTGGATGGTGTCGTGGTAGTCCTCGCGCAGCGAGTGCCGGTCGATGCTCTTGTAGATCCCCACGAGCTTCTTGACAGTCGGCGAGAGATTCTCCGTCTCGGAGAGGATCGCTTCGAAATCGGGCATGAGCGTCTGCGTGTTGTTGTTCAGGACGTTCGTGACCAGCACCGAATAATGGGCGACCGTCGCCCGCCCGGATTCCGAGATGATGTTCGGGCAAGGGATTTCCGCTTCATCGCAGATGTTTTTCACCTGGTAGATCACGTCGTTGGCGTATTCCTGAAGGGAGTAGTTCACGCTGGAGAAGTAACTCGACTTAGAGCCGTCATAGTCCACCCCGAGCCCGCCGCCGATGTCGAGGAACTCCAGGTTTACGCCGAGCTTCCTCATCTCGACATAGACCCTGGTCCCCTCGATGAGGGCGTTCTTGATCTTGTCGATCTTGGTGATCTGGCTCCCCACGTGGAAATGGAGCAGCTTCACGCAGTCGAGGAGGTCGTGGCTCTTCAGCATGTCGATGGCCGCGATGATCTCGGAGATCCTGAGGCCGAACTTCGCGTCCTCGCCTCCCGAGGTGGCCCATTTGCCGATCCCCTTGGAGGAGAGCTTCACCCTGATGCCGAGCTTCGGCGTGATCCCCGTTCTCTTTGCCACCTCGACGATCTTCTCCAGCTCGAACAGCTTCTCCACCACGATGGTGATGTCGTAGCCGACCCGGGTTGCGAAGAGCACCGTCTCGATGAACTCGGTGTCCTTGTAGCCGTTGCAGATGATCGGGATGTTGCTCCCGGTCGACATGGAGATGGCGGCCACCAGCTCCGGCTTTGAGCCGACCTCGATCCCGATGTTGTACTTCTTGCCGAAGGTGGTGATCGCCTCGACCACCTGGCGCTGCTGGTTCACCTTGATCGGGTAGAAGGTCTGGTAGGTGGCCGGGTAGTTGTTGTCCTGGATGGCGTTCTTGAAGACGCGGCTGATCGACGCGATGCGCCCCTCCAGGACATCCATAAAGCGCAAGAGGATGGGCGGCTTGATCTTTCTCTTGATCAGGTCGTCGACCAGCACCTTCAAGTCGATGGAATATTTAGAATTGGGCGAAGGGTGCACGCACATATTCCCCTTCTTGTTGACCGAGAAGAGTTCAGCGCCCCAGTTTTCAATGTTATAGATCTTGGCGGAATCGTTGATAGACCATTTGGACATAGTTCATTTCACCATTGTTCAGTTCATAAGAGTGGGAAAGCCGGTTAAATCCAGTTGACTGTTTTCAGTTTAAGCTTTTCTTCACCATTCACCATTCACCATTCACGGTTCTTCACGACAGGCGGTTCTTGAAGTCTTCGTAGCCGAAACTGCGCACGACCCTGAGCTCGCCGGTCTGAGGTTCAAAGGTACAGATATGGGGGAGCTGGATGCCGTTGAAGGTGTTGGTCTTCACCATGGTGTAGTGCGACATGTCCAGAAAGGCGAGGCGGTCTCCCGGCGCGAGACTGCGCTCGAAGG
>DATCHY010000033.1:0-3220 GCA_036508065.1 Geomonas sp.
CCACCGGGAGGCTGAAGGCGGCGCTTTGCGGCGGCTCGGACTGCCTTTCCATTCTCACCTTCGCAGGCTTCAACTCCCTCAAGGCGGTCGACCCGCAACCGTGCTCGCCGTTTAGCCTGGGGCGCCAGGGGATCTCGCTCGGGGAGGGGGCGGCATTCCTGGTGCTGGAGGATGAAGTCGAGGCGACAAGGCGGGGAGCCCGCATCTATGGCTACATCCTTGGGTACGCCGTCGCCGGCGAGGCCTACCACATGACCGCCCCGGACCCAGGCGGGACCGATGGGGCGCAGGTGATGAGCGCCGCCCTGCGCCATGCCGCGGTCCCGGCCGAGGAGGTCGGCTGGGTCAACGCCCACGGCACCGGAACCCAGTTCAACGATGCGGCGGAGTCAAAGGCGATGAAGCAGGTCTTTGGCGACCGGGCGCCGCTGGTGCCGCTGGTTTCCACCAAGGCGATGACCGGGCACTGTCTGGGAGCGGCGGGGAGCGTGGAGGCGATGGCGACCATCGTCGCCCTGAAGGAGGGGATCATCCCGCAGACCCTCAATTTCCGGGGGGTGGATCCCGAGTGCGATCTGGACTACTGCCATGCCGGGGGCAGACCAAGCAGCGCGAAGGTCGCCCTGTCCAACTCCTTTGCCTTCGGCGGGAACATCACCTGCCTGGTAATTTCAGCTGCCTGAATTGCAGCTAAAAGCATCACCACAGAGGGTCACAGAGGAATACCGGAGGAAAACCAAAAACGAGGAAAACCAAGGGCCACGGAGAACATCTGAGAACTTCGGAGCAATACGTTAAAACTGAGCAATATAGTCAGATGCCTGTGTCCAAAGTGTATGGCAGGTTTAACCTTGACGTTAGTTTTTCTCAGATTTTCTCAGATTTTCTCCGTGGCAAATGGTTTTTGCTTTTGGCTTGAGGGGCAGGCGGCGTTCCGGCCTGGCCATACTACATCACAAAGAGGATTCCCGTGAACTCAGCCTATCACGACATCGTCATCACAGGTCTTGCCGCCATCTCTGCCGCCGGGGTCGGGATCGAACCGCTTCGGGAGGCGCTCGAGCGCGGGGAAAGCCTGCTCCAGCCGGTCCCCGAAGCGGTTCTTGGAGCGGGTCATCTCTGGGGCAAAGCCGACGCCTTCCGGGCTGCCGACTTCATGCCCCCCCTGAAGGCCCGCAAGTTCGACCGCTGCAGCCTCTTTGCGGTGGTCGCCGCTGGGATGGCGCTCAAGGACGCCGGTATCGCCCCCGGTTCCCTCGACCCCTCGCGGATCGGCATCGTCCTTGGCTGCGGTTTCGGCGGCATCACCAACGCGGAGGAGTTCCTGCGCGGCTACTTCACGGCGGGGAGCGAGGGGCTGGTGCCGATGCTGTTTCCCAACATCGTGCCCAACGCCCCGGCAAGTAACGCCTCCATCGAGCACAAGTTGAAGGGACCGAACGTCACCACCATCCAGCGCTTTTGTTCCGCCGAGTCGGCGTTTCTGATGGCGCGGCGTTTTCTCGAAGAGGACCGGGCCGATGTCATCCTGACCGGCGGAGTCGACGAGCTGACGCCGCTGATCCTGAAGGGATTTAATAGCTTCGGACAGTTGCGCAGCCTCGGAGCCGGGTTCGGCGAGGGAGTCGGCCTCCTGGTCATGGAGAGGGGCGACCATGCCCGCAGGCGCAAGGCGCAGGTGCTGGCCGGCGTCGGCGGGATTAGGACCATCGGCAGGCTTGCCGCCGGCGGGCACGAGGAAGGTTTCCGCCGGCTGCTCCCGGCGGGGGACCAGGTCGACCTGGTTGCATTGTCCGGCACAGCCCCCCTGGAAACGGCGCTGCTGGACCGTCTGCCGGCCGCTCCCAGGCTGGAGACCGGGGCGCTTCTGGGACGCTCGCTTGCCATGGGAGGGCTCGCCATGGCTGCCCTCGTGCTCAGGCTCGCTCCCGGCGGGAAGGCTCTGTATCTGGCCGCCTCTCCCGAGGGACCCTGGTACGCCATCGACTGGCGCGGAGGCGATTCTGTTCAGTCCTGATCCGACCGCCTATCTTCCCCATCGCACCCCCTTTCTCTTTATCGACCGTGTCCTGTCGCGGGAATCCGGGGTGGGCGCAACCGGTGAGTTTGCGGTACCTGCCGGATGCGGCTATTTTCCGCCGCTGCTGCTGGTGGAATCCATGGCGCAGCTTGGTGGGATCGCCGCCGGCCAGCATCAGGGGGAGGGGGGGGTACTGGCCGCCCTGGTGCGAGTGGGGCTTCCCGCCGTCGTCGAGCCGGGATCGAGTTTCTCGGTCTGCTCGCGCATCGTCAAGGCTTTCGGCCGGCTGGTCCTGATCGAGGGGGAGGTGCGGGAGGATGGAAAGGTGATAGCCTGCGCGACGCTCACCCTTGCCATCGGGCCGGCCAACTAGCAGCCGACCAATCACAAACAAACCAAAGCATAAAGCCTCACCACAGAGGTACACAGAGGTTCACAGAGGAAAGTCAAAACCTGATTTATGTCTGAAACCAAAAAAACGTTTGCCATTGTTTTACCTGACTAGCGCGGATCTTCCGCTGGAGAAACTCCCTCCCCTTCAAGGGGAGAAATGGGGTGGGGATGGGTAAGCTCGGGGGAGGAACTAGAACAGCGGAAAATCAGCGCTAATCAGGTTCTTTTAAGATTTCCTCTGTGCCCTCTGTGGTGAGGCTTTTGATTGTTTGTACTTTGAATACTTACTTTCACGTTAACACCTGCGTAATTCCTGCAGGAGCGTCCTGAATAGTTACGATTTTTCCGTGAAAACAGGATCAGGACTAGTCACACCAAGAGGAACTTCAGTGAAAATACCGCTTGCCGTGCTGCTGTTTTTGATGCTCTTTGCCTCGTCGGCCGGTGCCGCCGGGAATCCCGCGCTGGAGGCCATGGAGACGCTGCGGCGCGGCTTTGCCGGGAGCACCGATTTTAGCGCGGAGATCACTCAGGAAAAGCAGCTGGCCCTCATGAAGCGGAAGCTGGTTTCCAAGGGGGCCGTCCGTTTCAAAAAACCGGACACCTTCTTCATGGAACTCTATCCGCCCCATGCCAGCCGGCTCCTGCTCAAGGATAACGTCATGACCATGCGGCTCATCGAACAGGGAGTCACCGACCGGATCGTGCTGCCGCCGGAAGAAAGCCTGAAAAAATGGTTCGATTACCTTGCCAAGCCGCTCAAGTCCCTGCCCGAGGGGATGGAGGTGAAGGCTGAGCGCCGTGGGA
>DATCHY010000034.1:0-4803 GCA_036508065.1 Geomonas sp.
GTTAACGAGTGCCTAAATTTTGACACAGCGTCAAAAAATGTTAGTGCCGACCACCGCCGCCTGCCGGCCCGCCTTGCGGCACGCCAGTGCCAAGGTGGAACCGGCAGTTCCCGTCCCAATCACAAGCACGTCGAGCGCGTGGCGCATGGCAGCCTCCAAATCACCACGCTTTAGGCAAGCAGCAGCTGGGCAAGCGAAGCCCGGACGTCTGAGCGGCCCATGGCCGGAGTGATGCCCAGTTCGAGCGCCGTCACCCCGGCGAGATCCACCTCGTACTCCTCCTGCTCGCTGGTGGTCCCGGGAGGATTGAAGTTATACTGCTGCCGCACTATCTCCCGGTAGGTCCGCCCCTGATCCGCGGACCAGCGCAGTACGAACTCCTGGGTGCGCGCCACTTCGGGTTCGTGAAACTCCACGCGCACCAGCCGCAGCTTTATCGGAGCATCAAAGATGAGCCGGATTGTTTGAGGCCCCGGCTGTGCCGCCCGCCAACCGGGCCCCGCGCCGCTGCGCAGAGCCGATTCAATCGGGTGAGCTGCGTCCTCGGAGCTTATTTCTGTCCGGGCCAGGTTTTCCACGTCGATCCACTGCAGCCCCGAAGATTTGCCCCCTTGGGACTCCGGGGTGATGATGTCTTTACGCATGCGATTGCCCCCTTGGCTAGTTTTCCTACATGACGCCGCGCTCGGTGAAGCTGTAAAAGGCGCCGTCTCCGATGATGATGTGGTCCAGCACCTTGATCCCCATCAGCTCGCCCGCCTCGCACAGGCGCCGCGTGACCTCCAGATCCTCCGCGCTCGGCGTCGGGTCCCCGGTCGGATGGTTGTGCAGCAGGATCATGGCTGCCGCCGATTCGCGCACCGCCACGTTGAAGACCTCCCGCGGATGGACGATGCTCTGGCTCAGCGACCCCTCGGAGATCTGCGCGCGCTTGATGATCCGGTTCTTGCCGTCCAGAAGCAGCGCCATGAAGTACTCCTTGCGGCGGTCCCTGAATTCATAGTTGAGATGTTCGAAGACTTGGGAGGGGGAGGTGTAACGGGTGAGGCTCTCCAGCGTCCTTCCCATGAACCGGCTGGAAAGCGTGAGCGCGGCCTTGATGCTGGTCGCCTTGGCGGGACCGACCCCCTTGACGCGCTGCATCTCGGCGCAGGAAGCGTCGGCCAGCGCGCGCAGGGTGCCGAACTCCTGAAGGAGCGCCCGGCCCAGGTCGAGCGCGCTCCTTTTGCTGCCGGCATCTCCGCTGCCGATGATGAGGGCAAGCAGTTCCGCATCGCTTAGGGCCGAGGCTCCCTGCTGCAGGAGCTTCTCCCTCGGGCGCTCCCCTTCCGGCCAGCTCTTGATCCCGCCGCTCATGGCCCGGTCCCTCCCTGAAACAGGTTAAGGCTGAGGTTAAGTTTGAGGAAAGCGTGAAGATCGAGGGCCGCGCCGACCGTCGACCCTCGAAACAAAGCTATATGATACCTCAGGAACGGGAGTTTGCCAGACGGGGATTCAGCGGAGGAAAAATAGCACGGCGAGTGCGCCGCATCCGGCTACGAGCCGGTACCAGACAAACGGGTACAGGGAGTCGCGCTGCACCAGCTTCAAAAGGAGGGCGACGCTCAGGAAGCCGAAGACCGCCGAAGTGGAGATGCCGATAGCGAGGGGAATCCCTTCTCCGGCCGGGATGCCGGTCCTGATCAGGTGCCCCACCTTCAGGATGGCGGCGCCTGCCACGATCGGCAGCGAGATGAGGAAGGAGAAGCGGGCGGCGGATTCCCGGTGGAATCCGAGCAGCAGCGCCGCCGTTATGGTGATGCCGGAGCGGGAGACCCCGGGCATGAGGGCGAGGCACTGGGCGAGGCCGATCAGGACCGCGCACTTCAGGTTGACCTTGTCCATGCGCCACCTTTTGGCGCCGGTCGTGTCGGCGAAGGCGAGCAGCAGGCCGAAAAGGATCAGGAACAGCGCGATGATGACGGGGCTGTTCCGGAACATCTCCTCGATGGGGGCTTCCAGCGTCTTGCCGACCAGGGCCGCCGGTACGGTCGCGGCGATGATGTAGAGGGGAAGCCGCTTGGCAGGCGAATTGAATCCGCTGCGGCAGGCGATTAAGAAATTGCCGATCAGCTCGACGATGTCGCGCCAGAAATAGAGCGCCAGCGCCAGGAAGGTCCCGATGTGGAGCGCGACGTCGAAGGTAAGCCCCGATTCGGGCCAATTAAGGAACCTGGGGATCAGGATCAGGTGGGCCGAACTGCTGATGGGAAGGACCTCGGTGAGGCCCTGGACGGTGCCGAGAACTGCTGCGTGCCATGGATCCATGCGGATAACTCCTGTCGTGCTGCCAAAATAGGGCCACGATAAGCGAAATGGGGCGATAAATCAAGGATGAAAGGGTGTTCGCTCATTAGGACGGGGAAATTACATTTTTCCTGCTGTGCAGTTGGCCACTGTTGTGGTATATCTTTACAGTTTTGAAACATACGGGTCCAATGGCCGCAACGTGGAGGAATAAAAAATGTTTGGGTTGATTCCGAAGGAAGAAAAATTTTTCGTCATGTTCAAAGAGATGTCGCACAACATCGTCGTCGGGGCCGAGCTCCTGAAGGACATGTTGGACAACTTTACCGACCCGGCGGGAAGCCAGCGCAAGATAAAGGATATCGAGCACAAGGGTGACACCATCACCCACGACATCATCAAGAAACTGAACAAGAGCTTCATAACTCCCTTCGACCGGGAAGATATCTACGCCCTCTCCTCGGCCCTGGACGACATCCTTGACCTGATCGACGCCTGTTCCGCACGCATCGTGATGTACAACGTGGAAAAGCCCACCCCGGAATCGAAGGAACTCGGCTTCCTGATCCTGAAGTCGTGCCAGATCATCGACAAGACCGTAGCACTTCTGGGCGGCAAGCTCGAGCCGATCAGCGCCTACTGCATCGAGGTGAACGCCCTCGAGAACGAGGCGGACCGGGTCTGCCGAGAGGCGATCAGCCGGCTTTTCGACGAGGAAAAGGACCCCATCCAGCTCATCAAGTGGAAGGAGATCTACGAGACCCTGGAGACCGCGACCGACAAGTGCGAAGACGCCGCGAACATCCTGGAAAGCGTGGTGGTAAAAAATGCCTGAACCGACACTCGTGCTACTGATCGCCGTGATTGCTTCGGCGCTCCTGTTCGACTACATCAACGGTTTTCACGACACGGCAAACGCGATCGCCACCTGCGTCTCCACCCGCGCCCTCTCCATCAGGAACGCCATCATCATGGCGGCCGGGCTCAACTTCGCAGGGGCGATGATCTCCACCAAGGTCGCGGCGACCATCGGCAAGGGGATCGTCGATGCCAATAACATCACCCAGATGGTCGTGCTCGCCGGGGTGATGGGAGCCATCGTCTGGAACCTGATCACCTGGTATTACGGGCTCCCCTCCTCCTCCTCCCATGCCATCATCGGCGGGCTGGTCGGTTCGGTCATAGCTCACGCCGGCACCGGCGCACTGCACTGGGCAGGCCTCAAAAAGATCATCCTGGTGCTGCTCGTTTCGCCGGTGATCGGGGCGTTCTTCGGGTTCCTGTTCATGCTGATACTGTTGTGGACCTTCAGGAACAGCGCGCCGTACGGGCTGAACAAGAATTTCCGCAAGCTCCAGATCGGCTCGGCCGCCGTGATGGCCTTTTCCCACGGCACCGCGGACGCGCAGAAATCGATGGGGGTGATCACCATGGCGCTTTTGAGCTACGGCAGCATTTCCACCTTCGAGGTGCCGACCTGGGTGAAGATGGGGTGCGCCATTGCCATGGCGTTCGGGACGGCGGCGGGCGGCTGGAGGATCATCAAGACGGTGGGGCACGACTTCGTTAAGCTGCAGCCCGTGCACGGTTTCTGCGTGGAGACCGCTTCGGCGGGGGTCATACTCGGCGCGTCAGCCATGGGGCTTCCCACCAGCACCACCCACGTGATCACTTCGGCGATCCTCGGCGTTGGGCTCACCAAGAGGATGTCGGCGGTCAACTGGGGGGTAGCTTACCGGATCGTCTGCGCCTGGATCATCACCATCCCGGCATCGGCATCGGTTGCGTACCTGAGCTATACGGTGCTGACGCCTTTCCTGGGGCGCTGACTCTAACGGCCAGCGACACCGGGCAAAAAAAGAGGCGCCGCAGCGATCGAGTCAATCGCTGCGGCGCCTTCTTTTGTCGTTATTCTCTTTTGCCCTTATTCCAGATCTTCTCCCACTTCCGCCATTTCCTTGTCGAGCGCTGCCTGTGCCTCGTCCCGGGCGCGGAACCTCACCACCAGGTAGTAGCAGACGAAGTAGGCGATGACGGCGGCGCAGAAGCCGAGCAGTGAGGAACCGAGTATCAGGGACTTGGCGTATTTCGCCAGATTGTGCCACTCAATGCCCCCCTGCAGCGGAAGCTCGTTGACGGGGCGCCCGCGCAGGAATCCGCCGAGCTTGTAGCTCAAACCGAGGATCGGTATCACGGTGAGCGGGGTGTTCAGCCAGGCGCCGGTAACGCAGGTCAGCTTGTTGAGCCTCAGCAGGAAGGCGGCCGCGATGGCGATGGGGGTGTGCAGTCCGAAGAAGGGGGTGAAGCTGATGAAGACGCCGACCGCGAAACCGGCGGCGATATGCCCGGGATGGCTGTCCAATGAGAGGATGGAGTAGATTCTTTTTTTCCAGAGCTTCTTGTTCAGCAATCGGTCACCTCGAAGTGTGGCCCAGTCTAAAGTCCCGCCGGTAGTTTGTCAATCATTTAAGGGCGCTGCAGCAGCAAGGATTTGCCATGGGTTTTGAAATGTGCTAG
>DATCHY010000035.1:0-3725 GCA_036508065.1 Geomonas sp.
ATGCTGCTCGTCTCCAAGCGTCTCAACAAGCGCTTCGGCAGCGTGCTCGAAGAGCTTGAGCTGGTAGACGGCGAGGAGCTGGCCCAGGCCCTGGCCACCCAGTACGCCTGCCGGGTCGCCAGCAACTTCGCCGGCTACACCTTTGCCCCCGAGCTGCTCGCCCTCATCTCGGTCGAGGTGGCGATGCAAAATTACATCTTCCCCTTGAAACTCGACAACAAGAGGCTCGCGCTCGCCATGGCCGACCCGACCGAATCCCGGGTAGTCAGGAACATCGCGGCCAACAACGGCCTCAGCATCACCCCGTTCATCGCGACCCGCAAGGAGATCTACGCGGCGATCTGCAAGAACTACCTGCACAAGGAAGTCAGCAGCAGTGCCGCCAACACGGTGCTTGTGGTGGAGGACGACAAGCTGATCGGCACCATGTTCGGCGATTTCCTCACCAAGCAGGGCTACCGCGTGATCTTCGCGTCCGACGGGATCGAGGCGTACAAGGCCGT
The DNA here is from genome assembly GCA_036508065.1 of Geomonas sp. Lineage (GTDB taxonomy): Bacteria > Desulfobacterota > Desulfuromonadia > Geobacterales > Geobacteraceae > Geomonas. The sequence goes on from DATCHY010000035.1 coordinate 504, forward strand.
GCTGACCGAGAAGCCGCAGGTGGTGATAACCGACCTTTACATGCCGAAGCTCGACGGCTACGGCCTTTTCGACGCGCTCCACTCGGCTCCCGAGCTGAGGATGATCCCCGTCATCCTGATCTCCAGTTCGCTGCGCCCCGACGACGAGGTGAAGGCCTTTGAACGGGGGTTCTTCGATTTTATCGAGAAGCCGGTCAGGGAAGGGACCCTGATCACGCGGGTGAAGCGGGCGTTGCAGTTCTACGAGAGGAAGTACCAGCTCACCTGACCGGGCCGGCAGCAGAAATCCGAATGCCGATAAATTCACCGATATCCTCCAGGCCCTAATGCTGGAGGTATTTGTTTGCAGGGGGTACCACATGAGCGCCATACAGAGCGTCAAATGTCCGCACTGCCACAAGGAAGCACTCCTCGCGGGGAATCCTTACCGCCCCTTTTGTTCCGAGCGCTGCAAGATGATCGATCTCGGGACCTGGGCCAGCGAGGGGTACCGGATTCCCGGAGCAAAGGCACCTCAGGAGGAAGAGGAGCCCGAGGAGTAGCCGGGAAAAACGGTTAAACAGTGAGCCACAGAGGTCACAGAGGAAATCCTCTAAGGGATCTGGACTTTATTGATATCCGTTTCCGATTTTGCAGCGCATGCAATGCACCAACTAAAAGGAGCCCTTCATGTCACAAGTACGTCTCCGTTTCGCACCGAGTCCGACCGGTTTTCTCCACGTAGGTGGTGCGCGCACGGCGCTTTTCAACTGGCTTCTCGCCCGCAAGGAGCACGGCAAGTTCATCCTGAGGATCGAGGACACCGATGTCGCCCGTTCCACGCAGGAATCGGTGGACGCCATCCTGGAAGGGATGACCTGGCTCGGGCTTGACTGGGACGAGGGTCCCTTCTACCAGTCCGACAATTTCCCGCTCTACAAGGAGCAGGTCCAGAAGCTGCTCGCCGCTGGGAAGGCGTACAAGTGCTACTGCAGCTCCGAGGAGCTCGAGGCGAAACGGGAGAAGGCTCTCAAGGAAGGCGGCAAGCCGAAGTACGACGGCACCTGCCGGAATCTCCCGCTCCAGGAGGACGATGGCAGGCCCTACGTGGTCCGTTTCAAGGCGCCGCAGGAGGGGACCACCTCCTGGATCGATGCCATCAAGGGGAAGATATCCTTCGAGAACAGCGAGCTGGACGACCTGATCATCCAGCGCACCGACGGCACGCCGACCTACAACTTCGTCGTCGTCATCGACGACGCCAGCATGGGGATCACCACGGTGATCCGCGGCGACGACCACGTGAACAACACGCCGCGCCAGATACTGCTCTACGAGGCGCTGGAAAGCCCGGTGCCGACCTTCGCCCACGTCCCGATGATCCTCGGCGCCGACAAGGCGCGTCTCTCCAAGCGCCACGGCGCCACCAGCGTCATGGCCTACCGTGATATGGGGTTCCTTCCCGAGGCGATGGTGAACTACCTGGTCCGGCTCGGCTGGAGCTGCGGCGACGAGGAGATCTTCGGGCTCAACGACCTGATCCAGAAGTTTTCCATCGAGAACGTCGGCAGGTCCGCCGGCGTCTTCAATACCGACAAGCTCCTCTGGCTGAACGCGCACTACATCAAAAACGGCGACCCGGTGCGCCTGGCCGGCCTGGTCACCCCCTTTCTCCAAGAGCGGGGAGTCGATCCCACGAGCGGTCCGGACCTGGTGGCGGTGGTCAGGACGCTTCAGGAGAGGTCGAAGACCATGCTGGAGCTTGCCGCCGGCGCGGTCTTCTACTACAAGGCGGATTTCGGCTACGACGAGAAGGGAGCCGCCAAGTTCTTCACGCCCGAGACGCCGGCGCTATTTGAGGAGCTGCTAGGGAAGCTTGCGGCGCTCCAGACGCTCTCCGTCGAGTCGATCGAGGTTGCCTTCAAGGTGATCTGTGAGGAGAAGGGGATCAAGCTGGGCGGCATCGGACCGGCGGTAAGGCTGGCGCTCTCCGGCGCCACCGTGTCCCCCGGGATCTTCGAGATGATCCAGGTGCTTGGCATTGCCGAGACCAGGAAACGGCTGGAACGTGCCATCGCCACGATCCGAGGCTAGCACGACACAGACCATTGCCCGGCGCATGCGTAAAGGTAGAGACGCATGGCATGCGTCACCGGTCGTTAGTCTGGCATGATATGGAAATAAAAAAAACCCGCTCCGGCACTTTCAAGCCGAGCGGGTTTTTTCTTGTTTTCGACTACCCAAAACTCATTGTGGATAACTTCCGTCGCGACTTAGTTAGACGACGCTCCATTGATATTACTGAGCCCCTTGCCGTTAATATCAACCACGCCGCTAATATCCCAAACTTGCGTTCCAGCACCTGTGGTTGTGTTGATGCGGATCACCTTGGTGCCGGAAAATCCATAGAGAGTGAGGTTGTCGTTGGTGGCCAGTCCGAAAACGTTAGGAAAACCGATGGTGCCGACAAGGGTACCTGTCCCGGTCGAGGTGTCGAGGCTGACCAGATTATCGTTAGTTGCTTTTGAGGTCAGATAGAACGTATTTCCGATGGATGCCAGATCTCCGCTGGATATGAATTGGAAACCGTCACTACTGGTTATTGCAGTTGTGGCTCCAGTAGTAGTATTCACTGAATGCAACTGGGTATTCGCGGTGTAAAGTATGCTGCCGCCTGTGTTGAACTCCAAGGAGGTCGCACCCGTAATGCCAAGGTCACCTATAAGCGTGCTGGCTCCGGTTGACTTGTCGATCCTGTATAGTTTATCGGTAGTCACTCCATAAAGAGTACCATTTGAATCGAAAGCGATGTCGGTCATGACAACTTTGGTATTCCCTATCATGGTAGTTCCAATAACCTGCACCTTTCCGTTGGTAACGTTTACCGTGCCGATAACCCCCAGGTCATCGGTAACGTAAATAGTGGGAATATTGGAGCTTGTCGCTGCCGTGAAATTAACATCTGACACGTTCGCGCCATTGACTGTTTTCGTGCTGAAGCTTGGAGTGCAGGTGTAGCCAGTTATAGCAGGTGTAACGGTGTAGTCGCCATTTGTCAGGCCGTTGAATGTGTAGAGGCCGCTCGAGTCGGTGGAGGTCGTCGCACTGATTGCACCGGTCAATGCTACGCTGACTCCCGGCTTGCCGGTGCCGGACGCGGTCACCGAACCGGATATCGAGTAGGTCGAGGCTTCGGTCATCGTGAAATCAACATTCGAAACATGCGCGCCATTGACTGTTTTC
>DATCHY010000036.1:0-2187 GCA_036508065.1 Geomonas sp.
CCTCTCGCAGCGCCGTATCTCACCGGCCCCCGGCAGGAAGACCAGGATGTCGCCGGAGCTCTCGGCAAGGGCCCTCAGGACCGCAGCGCAGGCAAGCTCCGGAAGCCTCCCCTGGGGCTCCGACTTCGCATAGCGGAGTTCCACCGGAAAGCGCCTCCCGGCGCTGGAGATCAGCGGCGCGCCGCCCAGGAGCTCGGCGACGGGCGCCGCATCGAGCGTCGCGGACATGACCACGAGGCGCAGCTCCTCGCGCAGGCCGAGCTGCACGTCGCGGCAAAGGGCGAGGGAGAGGTCGGAGGTCAGGCTTCTCTCGTGAAACTCGTCGAAGATCACCGCACCGACCCCCTCGAGGAGCGGGTCGCTCTGCAGCCTGCGGGCCAGGATTCCCTCGGTCACCACCTCGATCCTGGTGGCGGATGAGACCTTGCGTTCGAAGCGGATGCTGTAGCCGACGGTCTGCCCCACCTCTTCGCCGAGGCTCTCCGCCATGAAGCGCGCAGCATTGACCGCCGCGAGCCGGCGCGGCTCCAGCATGACGATGCGGCCGCCGGCAAGAAACGGGGCGCCCAGCAGCGCAATCGGGACCCGAGTGGTCTTGCCGGCACCGGGGGGCGCCTGCAGGACGGCCACGTTGCGGTCCTCCAGTGCCGCGAGAAGCTGCGGGAGGATTTCTTCGATGGGTGTTTGTGGCATGGCGGGTTTCAAAGGAGCAGGCGAAGCCCCTCCAGGTCGACCCCGGCGAGGGAGACGACCACCCGGCAGGCGCCGGTTAGCCGCTCTTTGGGGTAGCTGTTGGTCACCGCCAGCACCTTGAGCCCCGCACCGGCAGCCGACAGGATCCCCGCGGGGGTGTCCTCGATGGCGAGAGAGCGGGCGGGATCGATCCGGCCGGGGAAAAGCGCCTGGAGCCTCTGCACGGCGAGACGGTAGCTTTCGGGATCCGGCTTGCTCGCCGCCACCTCGTCCGCCGTCACCAGGGTGTCGAAGGCGCCGACCAGGCCGAGCTGGGCGAGGATCGGATCGATGTCTCTCCGCAGTGCGCCGCTGCAAAGGGCAAGCGGCAGGACCCCGGAGATGGAGCGGATCAGCTCGACCACACCGGGATAGGGTGCCACCCCGACGGAGACGATGCGCAGAAAGGCCTGGGCCTTGCCGTCAATGAGGGCTTTCAGCTCCTCCGCAGGTAGCTCCCGCCCCCCCGCGCGGTACGCCTCACGGAAGGCATCCCGGTCGTCGAAGCCCAGGTAGAGCTCCAGGTATTGCTCCCAGGAGTAACCAAGGCCAAGCGGCACCAGGAGCTCCTGGAACGCCTTGTAGTGAAGCGGCTCGGTGTCCACGATGATGCCGTCAAAATCGAATATCACTGCGTCAAGCATGCAAGGCTCCTAAAGGGGATAAATTACAAATCAAGTGACTATTCAGAAAAATCAAAGGAAAGGCAATTACAAACAGTCAAAAGCCTCACCACAGAGGGCACAGAGGAAATCTTAAACCAAAGGCTAAGGTCTTTTTGATTTGTACATAAATCAGATTTTGATTTTCCTCTGTGCGCCTCTGTGTATCTCTGTGGTGAGGCTTTATGCTTTGGGGTCTTATGATGGGCCGACTGGTGCTGAATAGTTACAAGAATATAGGTTGATCTGCCGTTATCCGTATCATCCGTTAAATCCGTGTGCTGGTTTTGACTTTGTCGGGTGCGAAAAACTTTTATTCCCCCGTAGAGACGCATTGCATGCGTCTCGGGTTTCATCGATGCAGCCGAGGCTTGCAAAGGCGGAGACACGTGCAAACCGTCTCTACAATTCCTACGCTAGAATTTTCCCAGCAGGGCAAGCCCGGCCACTCCGTCGCTTACCAACGGGGCGACGGTCAACGCGCCGGGCTGCGAGGCGCGGTACCTGGTGACAGAGTTCCCCGCGAGTTCCCCGATGGCGGCCGCAACCACCACGTCGCTCGCCCAGTGCTTTTCCTGGTACAGACGCGAGAAGCCGACGAAGCTCGCTGCCGCGTAGCAGAAGATCTTCACCGGGAGGCTCTCGGTCTTGGAGGCGAGCACGTGGGCTATGGCGAAGGAGCTTGCGGTATGCATCGAGGGAAGGGAATCGTAGTCGGTGGCAAACTCGAACGGCTTGTAGCGGGAGTTTCCCTCGCCCGTCGCCGGACGCCCCCGGCCGACCGCCTGCTTCA
>DATCHY010000037.1:0-4346 GCA_036508065.1 Geomonas sp.
CTCCGGGAGAGGGTGCCCGAAGGGCGGGTGAGGGACTCCCTTGCGCCGCATCCCTCACCCGGAGAGGGGACTCTTGCGAAAGCGTGGCTGAAGATTAACGCTAATCTGCTTACAAAATTAGAGATCAAGGGGTACTGCTTGTTCAAGCAAAAACCAGATTTAAAGCTCTGCATCGGGATTGCCATCAGCGCCTTCTTCCTGTTCCTGCTGTTCAGAAAGATCGACTTCGACAAGCTGGTCGCCGCGTTCCGGGAGCTCGATTACCGCTACCTCCCCCCGGCGCTCCTGCTTACCTTCATAAGCTATTTCCTTCGGGCGGTGCGCTGGAAGTTCCTGCTGCTCCCCATCAAGCGGACCCGGCTCTCCAACCTGTTCCCCTCCACCCTGATCGGCTACATGGCGAATAACCTGCTCCCCGCCCGGCTCGGCGAGTTCGTGCGCGCCTACTCCCTGGGACAGAAGGAGCGCATCGGCACCTCCGCGGTGTTCGCCTCGCTGGTGGTGGACCGGCTGTGCGACGGCTTTACCGTGCTGCTCGTGCTGCTGATCACCTTTTTCACCATCCGCCTGCCGGCCGGGATGGAGCATATCCAGCGCGGCCTGGTGACTGGAGGCTACGTCACCTTTGCCCTCTACCTCGCGGTGCTGGCGTTTCTCGCCCTTTTGAAAAACCGCACCGACTGGACCGCGGGGCTGGTCGCCCGGTTCCTCACCCCCGTCTCGGCGCGCTTCTCCGGACAGGTGGTGAGCCTGATGCGCTCCTTCATCTCCGGGATCCGGATCTCCAAGGAACCGGTCGAATTGGCGGCGGTGCTGGTGAGCTCCCTGCTCATCTGGGCCAGCGCCATCTGGCCGGTCGACCTGGTGCTGCGCTCCTTCGGCGTGGTGCTCCCGGTTGCCGCCAGCATGTTCATCATGGTGTTCCTGGTCTTCGCCGTCATGGTCCCCGCCTCCCCGGGCTACGTGGGGACCTACCACTTCGCCTGCGTCACCGCCCTTTCCGCCTTCCAGATCGGCAGCGAAAAGGCGCTCAGCATCGCCCTGGTGATCCACGGCATGAGCTTTTTCCCGGTGATTTTCGCCGGCCTCTACTACCTTTGGCGGGACAAGCTGACCCTGAAGAAGATCAGCGCTAAAAACGAATCAGGAGCGCCGGCGTGAACCCTTGCACGACTCTGCGGAGGCTGGATCCCTTTGCCATACTCTCCTTCACGATCCCTCTGTTCATCTACCTGCTGACGCTAGCCCCGTCGGTCACCTTCTTCGACTCCGGCGAGTTCATAACCGCCGTGCATTCGCTCGGCACCGCTCACTCGCCGGGCTACCCGCTCTTCGTGAACTACGCCAAGCCGTTCACCTGGCTTCCCTTCGGCTCGATCGCCTTTCGGGTCAACATCGCGACCGCCGTTTCCGCCGGGCTTGCCTGCTACGGCGTCTACCTGCTGGTGGCCCACCTCCTGCGGGACGAGGAACTGCCGGGCGATTTTTTCCGTCATGCCCGGGGCTTCGTGGCGCTCTGCGCGGCCGTCACCTTCGCCGGCACGGCGAGGCTCTGGCTGCAGTCGAACCACGACAAGCCCTATCCTCTGCTCGCTTTCATCTGCGCCATCGTCTTTTACCTGATGCTCCTCTGGCGCGAGAGTTACGACCGGGGGGAGGAGCGCCCCTCCTACGTCTATCTCGGGGCCTTTCTCTGCGGCCTGGGCACCGGCGCCCACCAGATCATGGTGCTGATGATCCCGACCTACGCCTTTTTGCTGATCTCCAAGGATTGGCGCGTGGTCTGCCGGGTGAAGGAGCTGATCATCGCGGTCGCCTTCGGCATCCTCGGCTTTGCCATCCACCTGCACCTCATCGTCCGGGCCCTGCAAAAGCCGCTCCTGAACTGGGGCGATTCCAGGAACCTCTCCCAGTTTCTCTGGAACCTGCTCAGGAAGGGGTATCCGACCGATAAGCCGGTGCGCGACCTGGATCTTCTCTGGGCCCAGGTGAACGCCTTCAACGTGCCGTACGAGTTCACCGCGGCCGGCCTTTTGCTCCTTCTCATCGGCCTTGCCGCCTTCGGCGGGAAGAAGCGGGACCTGGTCCTTTCCTACCTGATCGGGGTGGCCGTCTTCCTGTTGGTGATAGCCGGCTACTTCAACACTCCGCTGGAGATGATCTTCCTGACCGAGGAGTTCTTCACCCCGCTGTACCTTTTGAGCGCGGTCTTCATCGGCGTCGGGCTCTTCAGGGTCGTGCAGGAGGTGGCGCGCAGGCTCCCGCCCAGGCTTTCCGCCAACCGGCCGCTCTGCCGGGCGATCAGCTCGCTGCTCATGATCCTGCCGCTTGCCGTCTGCGCGCTGCACTACCGCGAGAACGACCAGCACGAGAACTACATCGCCGTCGACTACGCCTCGAACTCGCTGAGGAGCCTCCCCCAGGGGGCGGTGATGTTCACCTGGGGGGACTCCGGCGCCTTTCCGCTTTGGTATCTGCAGGGGGTGGAGCGGATGCGGGACGACCTGGACCTGCTGCACACCCCGCACCTGGTCTTCGGCTGGTACCTGGACGGCTTCCCCGGCCTGTTCCGCGACTCCCGGCTCCGGCAGCTGCCGCCCGAACAGGTCTCGCCCGAGGACGCGCTCTTCATCGCCGTCTCGGAGCAGTTCCCGCGCCGTCCGGTCTACGTCGACTTCTCCACCAGGTACTCCGTGCCTTTTGGCGAATTCCAGCCGCACCAGCGCGGCATCTGCTACCGTCTGGACCGCGCAGGCCGGCCGCTCTCCCCGCCTGACCCCGACATCTGGCAGCTCTACACGCTGCGCGGCATCACCGGGGGGGACATGTTCTTCAGGGACCTCGACACCGGCAAGGCGATCCAGATCTATGCCGCAGCCCATCTGGAGGAGGGAGAGTCGCTCCTGAAAATGGGGCTGGCGGCAGGGGTAGGCGAGCTGGAGGCGGCCCGGCGCATCGCTCCCGACCTGGCTCCACAGGTGACCCAGATCCTGAACTCCTACGGTGTGCGCTGATGGCCCCGGTCCGCGGCAGCACAAAAGTCGTCGGGATCATCGGCTCCCCGGTCTCCCATTCGCTCTCCCCGGTCATGCACAACGCGGCCTTCGCGGCGCTCGGGCTCGACTGGGTCTACGTGCCGTTTCCGGTATCCCGCGCCGGGCTCCCCGCGGCCGTGGCGGGGCTTGCCGCCCTGGGCGTCGCCGGGTTCAACGTCACCATCCCCCACAAGGTCGCCATCATCCCCCTTCTGGACCGGATCTCGCCGGAGGCGGAACTGATCGGCGCCGTCAACACCGTGGCGCTCCAGGACGGGGTGCTGACCGGGTTCAACACGGACGGGGTCGGTCTCCTGGCCGCCCTGGAGCGCGAGTTCGGCTTCGCGCCCGCCGGGCGGGAGATCCTGGTGCTGGGAGCCGGGGGGGCGGCGCGCAGTGCGGTGGCAGCCCTCGCGAGCGCGGGCGCCGCAAGGATCTGCCTGGCCAACCGCTCAAGCGAGTCGGCCGGCGCGCTGGTCGAGAGCCTTGCCCCGCACCTGCCGGCGACCGTCCTGGCCGCGGACTCCCTGGAGTGCCTGCGCGACGGAGCGTTCCTTGGCTCCTTCGACCTGATCGTCAACAGCACCAGCGTCGGGATGGGGGGGGACGGTTTTCCGGGGTTGACTCTGGGCGCCCTGAAGCAGGGGCTCGCCGTTTACGACATGGTGTACGCCCCCCCGACCACGCCGCTTCTGGCCCAGGCCCGGGCCTGCGGGGTCCCCGCGGCCAACGGCATCGGGATGCTGGTCGCCCAGGGCGAGGCCGCCTTTGCCATCTGGACCGGGCAATCCCCCCCCCGGGGGTGCATGGCCGGCGCGCTGGCGGAGCTCGACGCTCCAGGTATCCCTTGACAATACCGCGGTTTCAAAATACCATTCAACAGTTATGCTTACCGTTATGAGGGATATATGCACATAAGCCGTCTGGGAGAACTGCTGGTCGGGAACAACCTGATCACCAAGGATCAGCTGAAGCAGGCGCTCGCCGAGCAGAAGTCGGCAGGCGGACAGCTGCGGCTCGGCTCCATCCTGATCCGGGACTCCCTGATCACCGAGGCCGACCTCACCTCATTTCTCTCCAAGCAGTACGGCGTTCCGACCATCAACCTGGCCGATTACGACGTGGACGCCCAGGTCGTCAAGATCATCCCCGCCGAGATCGCGCACAAGTACCAGATCGTCCCGGTGAACCGGGCCGGCTCCACCCTGATCATCGCCATGAGCGACCCGTCGAACATCTTCGCCATCGACGACATCAAGTTCATGACCGGGTACAACGTCGAGGTGGTGGTGGTCGCCGAGAGCTCCATCA
>DATCHY010000038.1:0-6212 GCA_036508065.1 Geomonas sp.
ACCCCTGCGCTTATTGATATGGGCAATCTTTTCGGGGAGAAAAAAGACATGGCTGGCGCCTTGAAGTATTTCACCAAGGCGGTCGTCCTGGATCCGCTTAATCCATCCATACACTACAATCTATCCATAGTGTACGATTTGGCGGGAAGACCGGACAACGCCCGGGAAGAAATGAAAAAGTTCAAAGCTCTTGATGCCGAGTCCAAACAGAAGAAGCAGGCATCTCTGCTTTAGGCTGGCGGACGACAGTGCAGAGCCTGCCGGAGTCCTGGGAACGCGCAAAACCAGCACGTAATTGTCATCGGAGCCGTCAATGAAGTTAATCATACAGATCCCCTGCTACAATGAGGCGGAAGCCCTGCCCGTCACCTTGAAAGACCTGCCCCGGGAAGTTGCAGGATTCAGCAAGGTTGAATGGCTGGTAATAAATGACGGCAGCACGGACAGCACTGCGGAAGTCGCCCGCAGGCATGGCGTCGATCACGTCATCAGCTTCACCAAGAATCAGGGTCTGGCAAGAACGTTCACAAGGGGACTGGATGCCTGCGTCAGGCTGGGGGCGGATGTCATCGTCAATACCGATGCCGACAACCAATACCAGGCCGCGGACATACCGAACCTCGTCGCCCCCATCCTTGCGGGAAAAGCTGATATTGTCGTCGGCATCAGGCCAATAGACAGCATCGAACACTTTTCCTTCGTAAAAAAGGTGTTGCAGAAGCTCGGCAGTGCGGTGGTCCGGACCGTGAGCAAAACTGACGTAACGGACGCACCCAGCGGATTCAGGGCCATCAGCCGGGACGCGGCGCTGAGACTTAACGTTTTCAACGATTACACCTACACGTTGGAGACCATCATTCAGGCAGGACAGAAGAACCTCGCCATCACCTCCGTCCCCGTGCGGGTCAACCGGGAGCTGCGCCCTTCGCGCCTGGTGAAAAGCATCCCTTCCTACGTGCAGAAGTCCGTCTTCACCATCGTCAGGATATTCGTCGTCTACAAGGCGTTCCGGTTTTTCATGTCGGTGGGATTGTCTGCTTTCGGGATAGGGATGCTGGGCGGACTCAGGTATCTCTATTACTACCTAAACGGCAGCGGCTCCGGCCACGTTCAGTCATTGATCCTGTCCTCGATCCTCCTGGGTATCGGGTTCCAGACCATGCTGACCGCATTCCTGGCGGATCTTTTGGCGGTGAACCGGCGCCTCATGGAAGACGTCCAGTACAGGGTCAAGGTATTGGAGAGCTCCGACCATCGATCATCATTTCGGTAAGCGCCAGAAGAACCATTCAGGAGTGACTCTGGAGAGGAAAAAAGGAAAGTCGGAGAGGATGAATACAAGGGCTGCTGCAAGAAAAAGCCCCAGACGCAGGTTTCTCCTCTTGAAGAGGAGCAGCAGGTAATAGCTCGAAAACACGTAAATCGGTCCCATGACCGGGAGTATGTAGCGACCCGCCACGGTGAGCCCGGGATCCCTGTTTTCCAGATAGACGCCGTAGTTGAAGTACAGGAGGAAGGCCCCGTAGAATGCGCCGATCACCGCCAGGTAGGTCGGAAGCCAGGCAGTGTCCCAGTCCCGGGGGCGCCAGCGCGTCGCGAAGGCGACGCCGGTGAGCAGCATCAGCACCGCCAGCGGCAGGAAACTGAAGCCGTAATTCAGCATGCCGAGGTGGGCCTTGATGCCGAAGGTGGAACCGATCATCTGCAGTAGCCAGATGGCCACATAGGTGAGAGGGCCCATCATTTGCTCCCTGTGGTTTTCCAGATAGGCGTACCCCTCGACCAGGGCGATGGTGTCGCTGCGGTCCCCGGGATGGTTCACGTAGGCGACGGCCAGCTCCTTCGCCTTTTGCACCGAAATCTTCCCCTCCTTGAACTGGTTCAGGACGTAGGCCCGGGCTGCCAGCCGGTAGTTCAGCGCCTGCTCAAGGGGGAGGACCATGAACATCTCGGGGTCCATGGTCTTGTAGCGGAGATAGTTGCCGCCGTAGAGCTGGACGTTCAGCGTGAGCCCGATGAGGATTGCCAGGGTTACCGCAAGACCGCGCCTGCGCGACGCCTGCAGCCACCCCTGAAGCGCCTGGGGAATGATCCGCAGATGCCGGAATTCATGCACAAGCAGCAGCGCGTTCAGCACCAGGACCAAGGGCAGGAAGGTATTCTTGGTCAGGCAACCCGCCAACTGGCAGATGATCGAGACGGCCAGCAGCGTACCGGAGCGGTTTTTCAGGAAGGCGAACAGGTAGTAGATCGCCATGGCAGCAAGGAGATTTGCCAGGTTGTCGTAGGAGACCGAAGCGGAAACGAAGGAAAACATCAGCGTATTGGTCATGGCCACCACGACCAGCACCTGGGTCAGCCGGTCCTCGGTGACAAGCCGGAGCAGGCGCCAGACGAAATAGACGGTACCCAGGGCGAAGGGAACGTTGAGAAGCCGCAGGAAGGTGAGGTCCGAACAGCCGAAAAAGTTCAGCAGCACGAGTTTCCCCATGAGCCAGTAATAGAGAAAGGGAATATGGGTCACCAGACCGAACCGGAAGGAGTCGGGAGTATCCACCGGCAGGAGCAGGTATCTGGAAAACGCCAGGCAGCGCCCTAAATGGCTCACCTCGTCAGGCGGTACGAAGGGGGTAATGGCGACGGCGAAGAAAAGGAGCCGTCCCCCGAAGTAGACCAGCAGAGCGGTGAGAACCCACTTCAGTTGATTGGAGGACAGGAATCCGTCATCAGGAGCCTGAGGACTGTACGAGTCTACTGCCTTATCTTCATGCTCTGATGGTACCTGAATTAACTGGTGCATCTACGGTCCCCCCAATGGGCCTTACTCTACCGATTTCGTATTGCAGAAAGAAAGCAGAGTAGTTCATGCGGCTGAGTTGCCGGCAAAGAATAACACTAAGATGTCAACCCAGTCAACAGATTAGGGTCTGCACACCCTTGACGGCTTGACACAAGGGACCAGCACCGCCCCTACTCGGATTGCCTGGCATTTATACCTTGAGAAAATCAATAATTCCGCATAGGATGCTGTACATTGCACGTATTAGAGTCTGGAGCACACCGATGAAGCTTGCCTGGGCCCGATACCTGCCGACCTCTTTACGGGACAAGTTGGAAGGACGACAGCAACTGCTCAAGGTGATCGGCAACACCGGCTGGCTGATGGGAGGTCAGGTTGTCCGCCAGGGTGTCGTTTTTATCATCGGGATCCTGATGGCCCGCTACTTCGGCCCCGCTCTCTTCGGCGAGTTCAACTATGCGCTCGCCTTCGCCGCCCTGTTGGCCCCGCTTGGCCTGCTCGGTCTGGACGGCATCGCAATCCGCGAACTGGTGCGTGACCCTTCCTGCAGGGATGATCTACTGGGCACCTCTTTCGCCCTGATGCTGGTCTCCGGCAGCCTGGTATTCGGGCTGGCACTGTGTGCGATTTCGCTGGTTCGAGGGGCCGACAGCGTCATGCTCTGGCTGGTAGGGATCATGTCGGCAGCGACGATCTTTCAGGCCTTCAACGCGGTTGAATTCTGGCTGGAGTCCCGGCTGCAGTGGAAGTTTTCCGTGCTGGCTAAAAGTCTGGCCGTCCTCCTGGGCGGTTTAGTGAAGGTCGGGCTGATCGTGAAGCACGCCTCGCTGGTGGCCTTCGCCTGGACCGGATTCGTCGAAGCGGCCGCCGGCGCTGCCGGACTTGTCATCGCCTACCGGTCCCAGGGCTTGAACCTCCAGGCCTGGCGTTTCAACGCGCAGATGGCCCGGCGGTTATTGAAGGACAGTTGGCCCATGATGCTCTCCGCCTTCGTCACCATGGTGTACCTGCGCATCGACCAGGTCATGCTCGGCACCATGGCGGCAAGCGAGGAGGTCGGCATTTATGCCGCGGCCGTCCGTCTCAGCGAGTCGTCCGGGTTCATCTCCATGGCTATCTGCGCGTCGATGCTCCCGGTAATCGCGCAGGCGGGCAGCGTCGACACGGAGGAATCCAAGGCCCGGATCCAGAGGCTGTACAACCTGATGGCACTGGTTGCCTACAGCATCGCCATTCCCACGACATTTCTTTCCGGCTGGCTGGTACAGACCCTGTACGGCCCGGCCTACAGCAAGGCAGCTCCGCTATTGGCGGTACTGGTCTGGTGCACTCTGTTCACCAATCTCGGAGCGGCCCGGACCATCTACATGATCTCAAGGAACTGGACCAGGGCCAACCTTGTGTGCCTGGTCGCGGGAGGCATCATCAACATCACGCTGAATCTTATCCTGATCCCCAGATACGGCGCCATGGGGGCCGTCATCGCCTCCTTCATCTCCTACTGGTTCGCGGTCCAAGGGTCGTGCCTCTTCTTCAAGTCGCTGCACAATACCGGGTGGATGCTTACCAAGGCGATGATCTATCCCAAGGCCTGGTAAAAGGGACCGTCAACTTCTCCTGCAAGGATTGCATAGATGGAATTTCGAAGAAAGCTCGTCAACTTTATCTCCTCATTTCTGGATGACCCGCTGCATTCACTGGCATGCGTCGCCCGGAGGTATCTCTACAGGCTATGGATGCCCGCCAGGGTCGAGCGTTTGCGCAGCCTTGCCAAGGAAAAGCCATTCGTCCTTCAGGTGGAAAATACCAATATCTGCAACGCCGTATGCGTCTTTTGCGCCTACCCTTCGATGCAGCGCAAGAAGGGGGTCATGAGCCTGCCGCTCTTCGAAAAGATCGTTAGTGAGTATGCGGAGCTGGGGGGAGGTGCGCTTTCCTTCACCCCGGTCGTGGGTGATGCACTGCTCGATCCGCACCTCGTCGAGCGCCTGCGGATGCTGGAGCGCTTCCCCTCCATTGACCAGATCACCATGACCACCAACGGCATCGCTCTGGAGCGATATTCCGACGACGCAGTCAAGTATCTTCTCAAGTCGCTCTACTGCATCCAGGTCAGTATCGGCGGCCTGGACAGGAGTACCTACCTGTCCCAGTACGGCGTCGACCGCTTCCCCGAGACGCAGCGGGGCATGGAGCGCCTGGTAGGGCTGAGTAAGGAAGTGGAAAACTCCGCACGGCTGACCTTCGCGTTCCGCACCGATGACTGGAAGTTTCCGCTTCGCTTCAGAAAGGAGCTGGCCTCCTATCGACGCGCAGGTGTCCACATCGGGCACATCTGGAACTACGACAATTATTCCGGCGTGGTGAGCAAGGACGAGCATCCGCAGCTCGTTATCAAGGAGAACTCCGCAGACAAGCCTGCGGCCTGCGCCTACCCCAGCATCCACATGGCAGTCTGCTGGGACGGCAGGATAACGGCCTGCGGCTGCGTCGATTTTGAAGCCGACAAGCTTTCGATCGGGAACGCCGAAAGCGGCACCCTCGCCGAGGCCTGGTCCGGCGCCAGGCATGCCGGGATTCTCGACTCCTTTGCCCGGGGCAAGCTGGCCCCGACCTGCCGGGAATGCTCGGCCTACAAGCCGGACCACACCCTGTTCGCCCAGCCTTATTTCGAGCAGGTTCGCCCGCAAAAGCCTCTGCCGCTTCGCTTTTACCGGGAGTTCTGGGGCGGCTGAGGGGCAAATCGGCGTAACTTATTTCGGCCGGCAACCAGTGCAATTGATGCCGCAGTGTTTCCGTTGCGGGCTTTGGACGGGCATGGCGCAAGGAATGACTCGATGATCTGGACCTTACTGCAGTACCTCGTCAAAAAGAAAATAACCGTCAGCTTCGAGGACCTTTCCAGGACAAAACCGGTGAGTCCGCTTTTAGGCTGCGACCGGGGCACCCCGATCGATCGCCACTATGTCGAGCGATTCCTGAAAAGCCATGCCCCGCTCATCAAAGGAAGGATTCTGGAAATCGGGGACAGCGCCTACAGCAAGCGTTTTGCAGGGGACAACTGTTCTACCTTCGAGGTGCTGCACGCGGTGCCGGGAAACCGGAAGGCCACCATTGTCGGCGATCTGACCGACATCTCTACACTGCCGGAAAATGCCATGGACTGCTTCGTCTGCACCCAGACCTTCAACTTCATTTACGAGGTACAAAAGGCGGTCCTGGGCGCCCACCACCTGCTGAAACCCGGCGGCGTCCTGGTCGCCACCGTGGGAGGAATCAGCCAGATCAGCCGTTACGACATGGACCGCTGGGGGGACTACTGGCGCTTCACCACGGCCTCGGTGCGGAGACTCTTCGAGCCGGTCTTTGCCGGCGGCGTGGAGATCGAGAGCTTCGGCAACGTGGCGGCAGC
>DATCHY010000039.1:0-4244 GCA_036508065.1 Geomonas sp.
GGGGTGTGAAGCTGACTGTGTCAGGGGAGGTGATACGACGGCAGGTTGGGGCGGATGACCTTGGTGTGGACTGCTATCAAGCCGGGCGGATGTGCCTTCCCCTGCCAGGTTCAAAAACTGCCACAAAAAGACGGGAGAGCCTTTCGGCTCCCCCGTCTTGTTAACGCTGTTACCTGCCGGTCAGTGTCTCACGGACGCCAGCGATTTCGAGGGGCCGTTCATCCTGATAGCTGCGGCGAATTCCATCCAGAAGATCAGGTAAATGGAGACCATCAGGGACAGGCCTACGTTGGCGTTCTCCGGACCGAGCGCCTTGGAGAGGATCGGGGAGGCGAAACCCGCGCCGAGGGTGCCGGTCGCCCTTTCCAGAAGATAGAAGATCGGCAGGGTGAAGAGTGTGCCGGCAAGCATGATGCCAATGCCGCGGCCGCGCTTGACCCAGTACTTCGGGGAGAATCCGAACATCCTCATGAATATGACGACCAGGATGATCCAGACCGAGTAGTCGACCGCCGCGTCGGGGAGCGCCAACTTGTTCTTCACCAGTGCCACCTCGAGGACGGTGACGGCGAACAGCAGCACGAACATCCAGTTGAACTTCTCATTGGCCTGGGTCTGCCAGTTCCGGCTGTCGGGGGCCGCTGTCTCTTGTGCGCTGTGATTGGGGGTGCCGAGGGCCGAGAAGAGGATGGCGAACCAGATCCCCGCGTTGTGGAACAGCAGCGAGGCGTGGTTGCCTGCGACGTTCGCGATGCGGGACATCGGATCGCGGGCGAAGTCGGCCGCGATCCGCATCAGGAACAGGTTGACGATGATGGAGCACATGATGATGACTGCGGTGGTGAAAATCCGGCGCGGCAGCAGGTAGGGATCGATCCGGTCGGGGAAGCCGAGTATGAAGGCGAACCAGATGAGGTACATGATGAGCGGAATACCGAGGCAGATGCCGTAGACGGAGTTGCCTGCGAAGTCGCCGCTTTGGGCATAGATGATGTATTTCTGCGTGCTTTCCGGGTCCGTGTTGGCGGCCTTTACCACATCCTTGGGGACCTTGTTCACACAAGGAAGCAGTCCCATGCCGTACCAGCCGTGGTCGCCCTGGGTGGTGTCGATGACCCAGTACTGATCTCCCATCATCTCGTCGAGACCCTGAAAGATCCGCAGAGAAAAGGTCGCGCAGATGGTGACGACGACCAGCAAGAGTATCACGTTTGATAATTTCATCGGCATCGAAGTATCCTCCTTGACCTGGGCACAAAAAGCAGTTGCCGCGCCCGGGTCGGAGCTGGCAGCGGGGCGGTGCAGTCGCCGGGCTACTCCTTGTGGGTGGTCCAGAACATGGAGACGGCGTTGGCAGCGAACAGCCCGTAGAGCCACATGGTGTTCCAGGCAGGTCCGGACCAGTGGCTTCCCCGACCTCCGCCTACCACGCCGGAGGCGATCACGATCCCGATCATGGCGGTAAAAGCAACCATGGCGACTGCGCGCAGGATTGCACTGTTGCGCCAGGTATGCCGCTCCAGTTCTTCAAGCCTCGACAGTAGTTCCAGTTCTTTATCGCTCATCGCCGTTCTCCTTGTACTTCAAAATTCTGATTGCTTGCAGATGGAACCGGCCCACGGTGGCAGCCATGAGCTTCGGGATACTTCCTGCGGTATCGTCATACCGCGCAAAGTCTTGATTCCATTAACTCTACCGGGATCCGGTCCGACAGTTCACGGTATTTCAGGCACTCCCTGTAACGACAGCTGCAATAACTGATAATCTGCTTCACGTCGTGAGACGAAATGTAACCGCACCCGACATCGCAGTAATCATCATTTTTGCCGTAAAAGGGGCAGACCGTAGGTTTCTGCATAAGACCTCAAATCCCGGTTTGAAACTACGACAATCGCTCAGCAATAAAGGAAGACGGGTTCTGAAATGCAACCGCTGTACCAATTTTCAAAAAGAGGGTTGGAATCCCATTAATCAGTCTGATATCGGGGGCTTGTCCACTGCCGGGCGAAATGCCGATTGTTTCGGTAAATCCGTCCTTTTTGCAAAAACGCAAAATGATGCCAAGCCATTTTATTGTCATAGCGCTGCCCGGACCCGGCCTGGGTAACTTGGAAAAGGGAAATAAGCGGTGCAAAGCCGGATGGTTACAGCCATGGGACTCGGGGGGGAGGGGGGTTTTGCAGTTGTGCAAAGCTGCCATGAACCTTTTGCAGTAATGCGAATCCTCAGCCAGTCGAACTGGTACCGAAGGCACCCGCAAGGGGTGTCCCTAAAGAATCGGCGTTTGTGGGTAGGAATGGCCTCTACGGTGTCAACTTGGATGAGCAAAGCGCTTTTCTCAGCTGTCCTCAGATCTCCTCCGTAGCAAATGGTTTTAGGCTTGGCTTTCGAACGTTTTAAATGTATTCGTCCTTCCGGATCCCGTATTTCTTGATCTTGCGGTAGATGGTGGCCATGTTCGTGCCGGCCTCCTTGGCCGCGCCCTCCACGTTGCCGTGGTTCTTCCTCAAGAGCCCCCGGATGTAATCCGTCTCGAAGCGGCTCAGCGCCTGGGTGTACTCTCCCTCGTCGGCGATGGCTTCCACGGCCGGTTGGGCGGGAGAAACCTCGATGAACTGGGAGAGCACCGGAAGGGTGATGTAGTCGCTTCCCTCCATGGCGAGCGAGGCCTCGATCACGTTCCTCAACTGGCGGATGTTCCCGGGCCAGGCGTACTCGATCGCCGCCTCATGGGCATTGGGTGCCAGCCCCTTGATCCGGGTGCCGAACTTGGCGTTTTGCAGGCCGATGAAATGTGCCGCCAGCAGCGGTATGTCGTCCTTGCGCTCCCTGAGCGGCGGCAGGTGGATGTTGACCACGTTCAGGCGGTAGAATAGGTCCTCGCGGAATTCACCCCCCTTGACCGCTATCTTCAGGTCCGAGTTGGTGGCCGAAAGGACCCGCACGTCCACCTTGGTCGGGGTCGGGTCGCCGAGCCTGTTGAATTCCTGCTCCTGGAGAAAG
This sequence comes from Geomonas sp., assembly GCA_036508065.1. GTDB lineage: Bacteria > Desulfobacterota > Desulfuromonadia > Geobacterales > Geobacteraceae > Geomonas. Next base: position 3,004 of record DATCHY010000039.1, read on the forward strand.
CGCAGCAGCGTCTTCTGGACGGTCATGGGCAGGTTCCCTACCTCGTCCAGGAAGAGGGTGCCGCCGTCGGCCGTCTCGAGGAGCCCGCGGCGGTTCTCCGCCGCTCCCGTGAAGGCGCCCTTGCGGTAGCCGAACAGCTCGCTCTCCAAAAGCGAGGCGGGGAGCGCGCCGCAGTTTATGGCGACGAACTTCTTCTCCTTGCGCGGCGAGTTGTAGTGGATCGCCTGGGCGATCAGCTCCTTGCCGGTGCCGGATTCGCCGGTGATCAGGACGGAGGTGTCGCGCACCGCCACCTTCTCCACCCGCTCCAGGAGCTCCTTCAGCCCCTGGGAGGCGCCGATGATGTTGTCGAAGCGGAACCTGCCTACCAGCTCCTCCCGGAGCTCCCGGTTCTCCTCCAGAAGCTGGGTGTGCTGCAGGGCGTTTTTTACCCGGTAGAGCAGCTCATCCGGCTCGAACGGCTTGGTGAGCATGTCGCAGGCTCCCTTTCGGAGGGCCTGTATGGACTTCTCCACGGTGGCGTAGGCGGTGACCATGATGACCGGGATGGCGGGATCCTTCTGCTTCACCTTCTGCAGCAGTTCCAGGCCGTCCATGCCGGGCATCTTGATGTCGGTGACCAGGAGGTCCCACTGCCCCGCCTGGAAGGTCTCCACGGCCTCGAACGGTCTGGTGAACGCGGTCACCGCATAGCCGTTGTCCGAGAGAACCGCTTCCATCATGCGGCACAGTCCCTCCTCGTTATCGACCACCATCACCCTTTTCTTGACTGTCACTCGCTACCCCTTGATCCCGCGACGTTCAGGCGCCCGGGCGATATCCCTCTAGCAGTATTCGTCCCGGTTCACCGGGAGCCGCACCTCGACCGTGGTGCCGTGGCCCAGCTCGCTTTCGATGCCGATCTTGCCGTGGTGCTGCTCGACGATCTGCTTCGTGATGGCAAGGCCAAGGCCGGTCCCCTTGACCCGGGTCGTGAAGAACGGCTCGAAGATCTTTTCCATGTGCTCCTGCGGAATGCCTCCGCCGTTGTCGCTGAACTTGAGACTCACGCAGCCATCGACGCCGTACCCGGTGGATACCACCAGCCTCCCTCCCTTCTGCATGGCGGCCCCCGCGTTCAGGATCAGGTTTATCGCCACCTGGCGCAGCTGGTCGCCGTCGACCATGATGGCGGGAAGCGTCGGGTCGAGCTCCTTGTGGACCGTCACGTGGTGCATGTCGGTGTGGTTTGCCGCGAAATC
>DATCHY010000040.1:0-2561 GCA_036508065.1 Geomonas sp.
CATACCGGTCATCGCCGCGCGAAGTTCGGTACCGACTTCCTCGACCAGGTGGCAGCGGATCTCGGCGTTGATCGCGACCAGCAGGCTGTTATCGACGCTGTTGTCCTTTTGATCCAGCCCCTTGCCGATCACGTCCGTGTCGACGCCGGCCATGAACTCCTGCAGAAGCGGCACGCAGGCGTGGGCGAACAGGTAGCAGCCGTATTCCGCCGTGTCGGAGATGATGCGGTTCATCTCGTAGAGTTTCTTGCGGGCGATGGTGTTGGCGATGAGCGGGGTCTCGTGCAGCGACTCGTAGTAGGCGCTTTCCGGCTCGATGCCCGACTCGACCATGGTTTCGAAGGCGAGCTCGACGCCGGCCTTGACCATGGCAACCATCAGGATCGCCTTGTCGAAATACTCCTGCTCCGAGATTTCACCGGCCGCTTCGGTCTTTTCGAATGCCGTATTGCCGGTCTGCTCGCGCCAGGTCAAAAGGTTCACGTCGTCGTTGGCCCAGTCCTCCATCATGGTGCGGGAGAACTCGCCGCTCATGATGTCGTCCATGTGTTTCCAAAACAGCGGACGCATGATGTCCTTGAGCTCCTGCGCCAGGCCGAAGGCGACCAGCTTGGCCGGGTTGGAGAGGCGATCCATCATGTTGGTGATGCCGCCGTACTTCAGGGCCTCGGTGATGGTTTCCCAGCCGTACTGGATCAGCTTGACGGCGTAGGGCGCCCCGATGCCGTTTTGCGTCATCTTGTCGAAGCAGAGCAGGGCTCCCGCCTGCAGCATGCCGCAGAGGATGGTCTGCTCGCCCATCAGGTCGGATTTCACTTCGGCCACGAAGGAGGATTCCAGCACGCCGGCGCGGTCGCCGCCCTGGGCGGAGCAGAGCGCCTTGGCGATTTCCAGGCCGTCCCCGTTGGGGTCGTTCTCGCCGTGGACCGCGATCAGGGTCGGCACGCCGAAGCCGCGCTTGTACTCTTCACGCACCTCGGAGCCGGGGCACTTCGGTGCCACCATGATGACGGTCAGGTCGCGGCGGATCTGGGTTCCTTCCTCGACGATGTTGAAGCCGTGCGCGTAGCTGAAGACCGCGCCCTGTTTCATGAACGGGATCACGCTCGCCACGACGCTGGTGTGCTGCTTGTCGGGGGCGAGGTTCATCACGATGTCGGCGGAGGGGAGCATCTCCTGGTAGCTGCCGACCTTGAAACCGTTGCCGGAGGCGTTCAGGTAGGACTGGCGCTTCTGGGCAATCGCCTCATCGCGCAGGGTGTAGGAAACGTCGAGGCCGCTGTCGCGCATGTTGAGACCCTGGTTCAGGCCCTGGGCGCCGCAGCCGACGATGACGATCTTCTTACCCTTGACGTATTCGCAGCCGCCGGCAAATTCGGAGGCGTCCATGAAGCGGCAGGTGCCGAGTTCCTGCAGCTGGCGGCGCAGCGGCAGCGTGTTGAAATAGTTCTGGCCCATTGGTGATCTCCTCTATTAGGGGTTCGTTGTAGATGTGATAGTCTGCAGACTTTACCTCAGTTTTCACATTGCGTAAATTGATTAATTGTGCATATTGTATTGCGTCTGGCGCAATGGTCGGGGGCGGCAGCGAAGGAGTAGTGTATGGACATACGCGAACTGGAGATCTTCTTGACCGTGGCCGAGCTGCTGAATTTCGGTCGTGCCAGCCAGGTCTGCAATCTGAGTCCGTCGGCGCTCACCCGTACCATCCAGCGGCTGGAGGATCAGGTGGAACAGCCTCTGTTTCTGCGCGACAACCGCAGGGTGGCCCTTTCCGCTGCCGGCGAGCGCTTCCGGGACTACGCCCGGCGTGCGGTGCAGGAGTGGCAAAGTTTCCGGGCTTCGGCGGGGAACGGGGAACTGGTGGCAGGGACGCTCTCGATATACGCATCCATCACCGCCGTCTACAGTCTGCTCCCAGAGTTACTGGAAACCTACCGGGGGCGCTATCCCGAGGTGCAACTGGAATTGCGCACCGGCGCCGCTGAAGAGGCCGTGGCCCTGGTGCAAAGCGGTGCCGTCGATCTCGCCGTGGCGCCGCTTCCCGACCGTCAGCTTCCCGGAGTCGAATCTCTCCCCATAGTCACCATCCCGCTGGTATTCATCGCCCCGAGGCAGGCCGGTGCCGCGGCGGTCCCAACCAAAGGGGGACGTCTCGATCTTTCTCGCGCTCCCCTGGTGCTGCCGCAGACCGGGCTATCCCGGCGGCGGCTGGATCAATGGCTGAAGGAGCACCGCATCACCCCGAACATCACCTCGGAGGTCTCGGGAAACGAAGCGATCATTGCCATGGTGCGGCTCGGGTGCGGCATCGGCATCGTCCCGGAACTGGTGCTGGAAAAAAGCCCTTTTCGCGACGAGGTGAGCGTGCTGGACCGGGCGCCCGTGCTGGCGCCCTATGTGGTCGGTCTTTGTTCCACCAAAAGAAACCTGCAGCGGCCCGGGGTGCGAGCCTTCTGGCAGTTGGCCGAAGAGCGTTCCGAGAGGACCGGTGTGGGTCGGTAGGCCAAGAAAGCGGTCCAGAAAGATCCCTGCCCCCCCCGAAAGATTCTGCCCCCCCA
>DATCHY010000041.1:0-13812 GCA_036508065.1 Geomonas sp.
ATCTGCAGGATCTGGGCGTCACCGCCGTCGAATTGCTGCCGATTTTCCAGTTCGACCCGCATGACGCGCCTTTCGGCCTTCGCAACTATTGGGGTTACAGCCCGATCTCGTTCTTCGCTCCCCACGCGGCGTACAGCTCCCGTAAGGACCCGCTCGGCCCCCTGAACGAGTTCCGCGACATGGTCAAGGCACTGCACCGGGCCGGCATCGAGGTGATACTCGATGTGGTGTTCAATCACACCTCCGAAGGCGACCCCAAGGGCCCGACTTTCTGCTACCGCGGTTTTGCCAACGATGTGTACTACAGCCTGGACCAGGACGGGACCTATATCGACCACTCCGGCTGCGGCAACACGATAAACGCCAATCATCACGTGGTGCGCAGGCTCATCATAGACAGCATCCACTACTGGGTAAAGGAGATGCACGTCGACGGCTTCCGCTTCGATCTGGCATCCATCCTGTCACGCGATGGCCAGGGGCGTCCGCTCAAAAACCCGCCCATCATCTGGGACATAGAATCGGACCCGGCACTGGCGGGGATAAAGCTGATCGCTGAAGCATGGGACGCGGGAGGGCTGTACCAGGTCGGCAGTTTCATAGGTGACAGCTGGAAAGAGTGGAACGGAGAGTTCCGTGACGACGTGCGCAGTTTCCTCAAGGGGGACAACGGCGCAATTTCCCGATTCTCCGCGCGTGTTCTGGCGAGCCCCGACATCTACGGCCACCAGGAGCGCGAGCCCGAGCAGAGCATTAATTTCGTCACCTGCCATGACGGGTTCACCTTGAACGATCTGGTTTCCTATGACTACAAACACAACGAGGCAAACGGTGAGCTGAACCGGGACGGTTCCGAGATCAACGTTAGCTGGAACTGCGGCGTCGAGGGACCGACCGACGACCGGGCGGTCGAGGCGCTCCGCAACCGCCAGGTGAAAAACTTCCTGGCCGTAACCTTGCTCGCCCTCGGCACGCCGATGCTCCTGATGGGGGACGAGGCACGGCGCACCCAGCGTGGCAACAACAACGCCTACTGTCAGGACAACGAGATCGGCTGGTTTAACTGGGAGTTGCTCGAGCGTCATGCCGACATTCACCGTTTCACCAGGCTTTTGATTGCCGCACGTCTCATGCACGGCGACACCGCAGTGGAAGAGCTGACCTTGAACCAGCTTCTTGGTCAGGCGCGGCTGGAGTGGCATGGTGTGCGGTTGGGCACGCCGGACTGGAGCAATGAATCGCACAGCATCGCCCTGACAGCCTGGAGCGTGACCCAGCGGGTCGTTTTTCATTATATGGTCAATGCCTACTGGAAGCCCCTCGTCTTCAGTCTTCCGCCTCCGGAAAAACTACCGGGCGGCGTCTGGCATCGCTGGATCGACACCTCGCAAGCCTCACCCGAAGACATTGTCCCCTGGCATGCCATGCCAAACATCACCGGTAAAAAATATCGGCTGCCCGGGCGCTCGCTCGTGGTCCTGATTGCCAAAAGCCACTAGTAAGACAATTGACAATTGACGATGGACGATGGACTTGAGCGCAATATCTAAAAAATAAGTCCCCCTTGACGAAGAAGGACTTATCAGTATTCAAACTTGTGGCGGCTGCACTCTGTGACACTAGGACAAATTATCCAAGGCCATTGTCAATTGCCCAAGACCATTGTCAATTGTCCATTGTCAATGTCCATTGCCTATACAGACTTTTTCGACAACCAAGTCCATGCGTGTGTCAGGAACAATGTCCTCCCACTCGGTGGACGACGCGAGATCGGTTGTCTTTAAGGTGACGCCCTCATCATCGAGATGGGACGCTTCCAACAACCGGCTTTTTGCCTTCTTGCAGTCAAGATCGTGCAGATAACGGGTTTCGAAAAGCTTCTGGAATTTTTTGGCAGCGAGGATTTTGAGGGCATCCGCTTTACCCTCCGCAGTATAGATAACCCTCGTCCTTACCCGATGGATCCCCCCGTTCGGCTTCTTTGCGTAGCTTTGGTCATAGAAGAAAGTTGAGTCCTTGTTCTCGTCGAGAAGCACCCAGTCCGGCCCCGCACACAAGGCCGGCGGCGCCAGGGTGCCGATCGTCGCAACGGTTGCCACTACAACTCCGCAGATAAAACCTGTCAGTGATCTCATCGTGGTTGTCTCCATTGGTAGATAATCAATCTCTTTGCCCGCCCGGCAACCGGATGCCCGCAGGGCAGTTACCACCCTTCAGGACCGGGGCTCCATCTCTTCCGCCCTCGACTTGAGCCCGTGCATCTCGGCCTCGATGTCCGCAACGATTTCCTCTTCCCCCCTCAGCAAGCCTTCAGTCAGAAACGATTTGCGCTGCAGTTCGAGGTGGTATTCCAGGTGCTGCGGTGCCACAGGACTCTGCCTTGCGGTCCGGACCACCTTGGTCACGATGGTCCCGGTGAATTGAGGATGCTCCAGCAACTCGTGACGAATTTCGCTCTCAAAGGGACGAATGGTAATCCGTTCTTTCACCAATTCACCATGCTGCCTCATCTCTCTGACCATCACGTTGTCTGTTTTTTCTAGAACACGTGCCTCTTTAACCCCGGGTAAATACCGCTCAGGATTCTGCAGCCTGTCCAGAAGCATGTTCCAGAGTGTGTCGTGCTCGGCATGTACGAGAACTTGCAGTGTTTTGACGAGCATGTTATCCCTCCCGTTGTGAACGCATTTTATTGGAGCTTCTTAAAGTGATTGCCATCGATGCTAAAGCCATCCCGACCGCAGGTTCCCTGGCTGTGTCAGAGGGAGGGCTTCGTGGGCGGGTCCTTGGGACGGGTGGTGATCACACCGGTCAAGACACCGACGCCCAGAAGTATCAAGCAGGTGATCGCGATGTAGAGGGCAGCCACGCCGGCGACGATGAGCGCCCACGCCACGCCGGCGATGATCAGTAAAAAACCGATAAGGTAGAGCGTGAATGACATGGGTTCCCTCCTTTTTAAGGCGAGATGCGGAATCGGCGGTTTTGCCGGGACTCCCTGTAGCCTATGGTGGATGACCTTTTTTGGCGATCAACGTTTGCAGGCCAGCGGGACCAGAACTGAGTTGACTGGACCACATTTCGCGCCTATTGTGGTCGATCATGATTTAGATCGAACGGTTGCCGCAGGAAACATTCAAGGAGAACGCAGTGCAGATTATCCTTTTCAACAAGCCGTTCAACGTCCTCTGCCAGTTCACCGAGCCCGGGAAGCGCTTGAACCTGGGGGACTGCATCGCCATTCCCGGCATCTACGCCGCAGGCCGGCTGGATTACCAGGACGAAGGATTGCTGGTGCTCACCGACACGGCAAGCATCCAGAAGCGGATCACCGCGCCGACCGACCCACTGGAAAAGACCTACTGGGTCCAGGTTGACGGCTTCCCGACCGAGGAGGCTCTCCAGCAGCTGGCCGACGGCGTCGTGCTGGACGGCGTGTTGACGCCAGCGGCGGTCGTCAGCAGGCTCACCTCGCCTCCCGTCTGGCCGGCGCACACCTCCATCCGGGAACGGCTCCGGGTGCCGACCAACTGGCTCTCCATCACCCTGGCCGAAGGGCGCACGCTCCTGGTCCGGCGCATGACCGCCGCCGTCGGTTATCCTGCCCTCCGGCTGATCCGGCGCGCCGTCGGACCCTGGGACCTGGAGGCCCTGGCGCCCGGAGAATGGCGGGCCGCCGCCATCCCGCCGGAGTGGGTCGAGTGAGGAGTTTAGCTTCTAAAAGAGATTGTATCTGATCTCGCCATTTCCCTGTCTGGTCCGGCGCTACGCTTCTTTATCATGGCATCGAGATAACGCGATCCCAACTGGCTGCTGGCAAGGGACTGCTTCACCGCCGGCAGTCTCAGTATGACTCCGACGATCGCGGCCAGCGCCCTGTGGCTGGAGAGTGCGCGGTTATCCCAGATGAGGTGCTGCAGTGTGCCTCTCTCTATCGCCATCGAAACGACCCGGTGCGCGCTGTCCACCGGTGTGATCACGCGCCCCGGCCTGGGTGAGAGCGAGAGCCCGCCGCTTTTGCAGACCCGGACGCAGACCCCGCATCCCAGGCAGCGCCCCGGATCCAGCTGCCCCTTGCGCATCCACTGATGCTGGGGATCGTTTGCCGATACGAGACTCACAGCCTCCGCCGGACAGACGTCGACGCATCTGCCGCAGCCGCTGCACAGATCCCGCCTTATCTCGGCGACGAAGTTCGTGGTGTGGACCGGCTTCAGGTGGCAGAATTTCCGCGCCGCTACCAGCGCTTCACAGCAGCAGCCGCAGCAGTTGCAGATGAAACTTACCCCGCCCCGCACGTTTTCTCCGAACTGTATCAGGTTTTCCTCCCGCGCCTGTTGCAGCAGGTCGAGGCACTCCACGGCGTCGATCTGCCGGGCATGGCCGTGCCTGATCAGCGGGTCGGCGACCGCGTCGAAGGTCATGCAAACCTCCATCGAGGCGCTACATGCCCGGCCGAGATGCTGCATCTTGTGGCGGCAGTAGCAGGTCCCCACCCCGATCTTTCGCGCCCCGCGGATCACCTTGCTGGCTCGTTCGTAGTCGAGGACACGGGTGGCGTTTTCCGGCGTGATCCCGTCCTCGCCGACGAAGATCCGGCCCAACCGGGTTTTACCCTCGGTGAAAAGCGTCCTGATGAAATCCTCCTCCAGATTCAGGTACTGGTAGAGCAGCCCGCTTAAGGCCTCCTGGTCGATGTCTCCCCTGACCCTCATCAGGGAAAATCCGAAAAAACCCGCCATCGGCGGAGGGAGGACGTACATCTTCTCCCCGTCGTGCTCCGCATCGAGCATCAGTGCCCGATCCGCAAGACCCTCGAGCATGCGGAAGGCCTCCACCTCCCGTACCCCCCAAAGATGTGCTGCCATGGCCGGCGAGAAGGGACGTATGGGGAGTTGGCCGACCAGTCCCGCCTCCTTCTCGCTGAAGAGCAGAGCAAGGATCTTGGTGAGCAGTTCCGAAGCAGGGGCGCCCTGGGGAAACCTGTTCAAACGCTCTGTCAGGGAACTGTACCCGCTTCTGGCAGTTAGGTGCGGCATCGTTGATCTCCGAATCTGCTCGCAGGCCGCAACGCGGCAGGCCAAGTGCGAAAGCCCTCTGGAGCGGGCGCCTATGAGCGCGGCAGCGAAACGGCAGACTTTTGCCGCTGTCATAGCGTTTTGCGTACATTCGCTCCTGAGAGTAATAGAAATTTTTAATAGTATAGCCGCGTTTCTCTCGCCTGCAATCGGCGCTTGTGATAGAGTAGTCACTATTTTTTATTAAGGAGTTAAAATGTTGCCATTTCTCCTTTTCTACCTGACCATCTACGGCGGAGCCCACGCCTACCTGCTGTCGCGCACGGTGCGGGGCTTCCATCTTGCTGCTCCCTGCCCCGCGATTTTCCTTGTCGTCTCTGTCTTCATGGTCCTCGCCCCGATCCTGGTCCGGGTCCTGGAGCGCTCCGGGATGGATGGGCCCGCGAGGTTTGTCGCCCATCTCGGCTATCTCTGGATGGGATTCTTCTTCCTCTTCCTGAGCGCATCCCTCGCCCTGGACCTCGTTCGGGGTGTCCTTGCCGCGGCGGGGTGGCTCTGGCAGCGCGACCTGATGCTGCCGGAGGCGCGACTTCTCACCCTCTCCATCTGCCTCGCGCTGGCCGCATCGCTATACGGCTTTTTCGAGGCGCGCAGTATCCGGGTGGAGCGGGTCACCCTGCATAGCGCGAAGCTCCCGAAAGATGTCGGCAGGGTGCGGATCGTGCAGATCTCCGACGTCCATCTGGGCATCATGTTCGGCAAGGAGGGACTCAGGCGGGTACTGGATAAGGTGGCGGAGCTTGGCCCGGACCTCCTGCTCTGCACCGGAGACCTGGTGGACGGCCAGATGGACGGCCTCGGGGGGCGCGACGAGGAACTGAGCGCCCTGCACCCGCCGCTCGGCAAATTCGCGGTGCTGGGAAACCACGAGGTGTTCGCCGGAGTGGCTCCCTCGGTCTCCTTCACCCGGCGCAGCGGATTCAGGCTGCTGCGGGGCGAAGCCGTGGCGGTTGCCGACTTTCTCACCGTGGCCGGCGTGGACGACCCGGCGCTGCCGCGCGGAGCGGGGGAAGCCACCGAGCAAGCGCTGCTGGCTTCCCTGCCGCGGGACCGGTTCACCATCCTCCTCAAGCACCGCCCCACGGTGGAGCAGCAATCACGGGGACTCTTCGATCTGCAGCTCTCGGGGCACGTCCACAAGGGGCAGATCTTTCCCTTCAACCTGATCACCCATCTCGTCTATCCCGTGAAAATGGGACTCTCCGGAGGCGGCGCCGGTTCCCTTCTCTATGTGAGCCGAGGCAGTGGCACCTGGGGCCCTCCCCTTCGCGTCCTCGCGCCGCCGGAGGTGACCGTGATCGATCTGCTGCCCGCGCCGCGCTGATTGTCAACCGTTTGCGCCTGGCAGGTTGACGAACCTCAGTGCCGTGTGCTAATAAGGAGTAATTATTCGGGGCAACAGGTCAGGTGCCTCGGGTCAGGGAAGGAGAAAAGGTGCAGACATTCGCCGATGAGCTTGACGCCCTGCGTGCAGAGGGGCTTTACCGCAGCATGCGCGTAATCAAAGGGGCGCAGAGAAGCCGGGTGGAGCTGGACGGCAGGGAGGTGCTGCTGCTCTGTTCCAACAACTACCTGGGCCTTGCGGACCACCCGGCGCTCAAGCGGGCAGCCGTGGAGGGGGCAGCCTTCGGGACCGGCAGCGGCGCGTCGCGCCTGGTCTCGGGCACCATGGAGCTGCACGACAGGCTCGAGGCGCGCATCGCCTGCTTCAAGGGGACCGAAAGGGCGCTGCTGTTCAATTCCGGGTACGCCGCGAACACCGGGATCATCTCAGCCCTGGTCGGCCGGGGCGACGCAATCTTTTCTGACCGGCTGAACCACGCCAGCATCGTGGACGGCGCCCAGCTCTCCAGGGCCCGCTTCTTCAGGTACCCGCACCGGGACATGGACGCGCTTGCCAGGATGCTCGAGGAGAAGGGGGGCAAGGGGAGGCGTCTGATCGTCACGGACGGCGTGTTCAGCATGGACGGCGACATTGCGCCCCTGGAAGAGCTGGTGCGGCTGGCCAGGCGCCACGATGCGCTCCTCATGGTGGACGACGCCCACGGCTCCGGCGTGCTCGGCGCGTCGGGGCGCGGCAGCGCCGAGTTGTGCGGCGTGCTGGACGGGATCGATATCCATATGGGGACGCTCGGCAAGGGGTTCGGGAGTTTCGGTGCTTATGCGGCGGCCTCAGCAGAGATCTGCGACTACCTGGTCAACAAGGCGCGCAGCTTCATCTTCTCCACCTCGCTGCCGCCGGCCGTGCTGGCAGCATCCATCGCCGCGATAGACCTGGTCGACTCGCCCGAGGGCGCCCAGCTCAGGGGGAGGCTGGCGGCGAATGTGACGCTCTTCAAGCAGGGGTTGATAGCCGCGGGGTTCCAGACCATGGGGAGCGAAACCCAGATCGTGCCGATTTTCGTCGGGCCCGCGCCGGCCACCATGGAGTTCAGCCGGCAGCTCCTGGAGCAGGGGCTCTTCGTGCAGGGGATCAGGCCTCCGACCGTCCCGGCCGGGAGTTGCCGCCTGCGCTGCACCATCATGGCGACTCACACCGAGGAGGAGCTTGTGCGGGCTGTCGACGGGATAACTTCGGTCGGCAGGCTGCTCGGAGTCATTTGAAAAACAGCATAAACCCTGTCAAAGGCAGGGCGACCCACCGGGTCGCCCCTACGGACCAAGATGTAGGGTGGGCCCCGCCCACCAAGAGTATCCCAATGGTGGGCGGGGCCCACCCTACATAAACGCATTCACTAACTCTGAGTGGGAACTGTTATGCCATTTGTTGAAACTTCGGACGGAGTGAGTCTGCACTACGATGAGACGGGAAGCGGACGGCCTGTGGTCTTCCTGCATGGCTGGGGCATGTCGGCCCGGGTCTGGCGCTTTCAGCAGCAACTCGATGACTCCTGCCGCCTTATCTTTCTTGACCAGCGTGGCCACGGCCAGTCGAGTCCTGCCGCGGGCTACGCGGTGGAGGACTTTGCCGGAGATCTGGCAGCTTTCTTCGATAAAATGGCGCTGCGCGACGCGATCCTGGTCGGCTGGTCCATGGGGGTGCAGGTGGCCCTTAAAGCCTTTCCGGAGCTCCGATCCCGCCTTGCCGCACTGGTCCTGGTCGGAGGGACTCCGAGGTTCACCGCTTGCGACGATTACCCGCACGGCCAGGCGCCGCTCGAGGTGAAGGGGATGGGGCTTCGCCTCAGGCGCGACTACCAGAAGACCATGGGCGATTTCTTTCGTGGCATGTTCGCCGACGGAGAGCTGGACGGCGCGCAGTACCAGCGGATCGTTCACGAGATCGTCATGGGCGGACGCTCCGCCGACCCCGACACGGTCCGGCAGTCTCTGCAGATCCTTTCTGCGGCGGACCTGCGGGAGGAATTACCCTCGATCGATCGGCCGGTCCTGCTGATCCATGGGGAACTCGACAGCATCTGTCCCGCTGGCGCCTCGGCGTACATGGCGGACAGGCTCCCGATGGCGACGCTCAGGATCATGGAAGGATGCGGCCACGCGCCGTTCATGACCCAACCTGATCGGTTCAACGCCCTGGTCCGTGACTTTCTGGCGTCCTTTTCCCCCTAGGAAATTGGACCTCCCGCAAGCAAGCCGGGAAGCAGGAGCGTCCCTGGATGTATTCCCACGCTGGAGCGCGGGAACGATGACAGCCTAACCTTAAGGAGCGGCATTCCTGCCGCGATTGTCGCGCCCTGGAGGACGCTCCTACAGATTTATTCACTTGGATAGCGCAGAACGGCATGGCGTACTGGATGGTACTGAAGAATGGTTGCTAACATAGACAGGCAAAAGGTGCAGGGCTCGTTTCATCGGCAGGCTCCCGATTATGATGGCCATGCGGTGGTGCAGCGCAGGGTGGTCGAGCGGCTGACCGGTTTGCTGCAGGCGCAAGGGGTGTGCCCGGAGCGGCTCCTCGATGTCGGCGCCGGCACCGGCAGGCTGCTGGCAGCGCTGCGAAAGCTCTATCCCGCGGCGTTCGCAGTGGGGGCCGATCTCGCCCTCGGGATGTGCCGCACCGCTGCCGCTAACCTCGCGGGGCAGGGGGTGCAGCTCGTCAACGCTGACGCCGAAAGGCTCCCCTTCGCCGCCGGCTCCTTCGATCTCGTCCTCTCAACGTCGACCTTCCAGTGGCTCAGTTCGCTCGATCTCGCCTTTGCCGAGGTGAAGAGGGTGCTCGCGCCCGGGGGGACTTTCTGCTTCGCGCTCTTCGGCGAAAGGACGCTGTTCGAGCTGCGCGACTCCTACAAAAAGGCCCTAAACGGCGGCTCGGATCGCAGCCACAGCTTTTTTTCGCAGTCCGATGTGCTGGACGCCTTGCAGCGCGGCGGCTTCTCTGGCTGCGAGGTGACCTCGGAGTTGGAGGTGGAATTACATCGGGATGTCCCGGAGCTGCTGCGTTCCCTGAAGCGTATCGGCGCCGGGAGTGCAGCGCCGGTCGCAGCCGGCGGCCTCTCCGGGAGACGGGTCATGCTCGGCATGATGGAAGCTTATCAAAATGACTATGGCAGGGATGGTGCGATACCGGCAACGTATGAGGTCATCTACGGATGGGGGGTTGCTTAAAGATAGCTGCTACCACATAACTGAAGGGGCGCCTCGATACTTTGAGGCGCCCCTTCAGTTCCATCCGTCTGCAAGGCGTCGACTAGACCCGCGTCAACTGCCGGTACCTGATCCGGTGCGGCTGGTCCGCCGCGGTCCCCAGTCGGGCGTGCCGGTCCTCTTCATACTCGGAATAGTTCCCCTCGAACCAGACCACCTTGCTGTCCCCCTCGAAGGCGAGGATGTGGGTGGCGATCCTGTCCAGAAACCAGCGGTCATGGGAAATGACGACGGCGCACCCGGCAAAGTTCTCCAGTGCCTCCTCCAGCGCCCGCATGGTGTTCACGTCCAGGTCGTTGGTAGGCTCATCGAGCAGGATGACGTTCCCCCCCTCCTTCAGCATCTGGGCCAGGTGGGCGCGGTTCCTCTCCCCTCCCGACAGGGCGCTCACCTTCTTCTGCTGGTCGGCCCCCGAGAAGTTGAAACGTGACACGTAGGCGCGGGAGTTGACCAGCTGCTTCCCGAGCTGCAGCTGCTCCTGGCCTCCGGAGATAGCCTCCCAGATGGTCTTGTCCGGGTCGAGCGATTCGCGGCTCTGGTCGACGTAGGAGAGCTTTACCGTTTCACCGATCTTGAAGGTCCCGGAATCAGGCTGCTCCTCGCCGGTGATCATCCGGAACAGGGTGGTCTTGCCGGCGCCGTTCGGGCCGATGATCCCGACGATGCCGCCGGGCGGCAGCCGGAAATTCATCCCTTCCATCAGCAGATTGTCGCCGTACCCCTTGTTGACGTCCACGACCTCGACGACGACTCCCCCAAGGCGCGGACCGGGCGGGATGTAGATCTCGAGATCGCGACCGCGCTTCTCGCTCTCCTCGGAGAGCATCTCCTCGTAGGAGGCGATGCGCGCCTTCCCCTTGGCGTGGCGCCCCTTGGGCGACATCCTGATCCACTCGAGCTCGCGCTTCAGAGTCTTCTGGCGCTCGGTCTCGGTCTTGTCCTCCAGGGCCAGGCGGTTTTGCTTTTGCTCCAGCCAGGAGGAGTAGTTTCCCTGCCACGGGATGCCCTGGCCGCGGTCCAGTTCCAGGATCCAGCCGGCCACGTTGTCCAGGAAGTAGCGGTCATGGGTCACCGCGATGACGGTACCCGCATAGCGCTTCAGGTGCTGCTCCAGCCAGGCGACCGACTCGGCGTCCAGGTGGTTGGTCGGCTCGTCCAAAAGCAGGATGTCGGGCTTTTGCAGCAGCAGGCGGCAAAGCGCCACGCGCCGCTTCTCGCCGCCGGACAAAAGAGCCACGTTGGTTTCTCCCGGCGGGCAGCGCAGGGCGTCCATCGCCATCTCCAGGCGGCTGTCCAGGTCCCAGGCGTCCAGGTGGTCCAGCTTCTCCTGCACCGCGGCCTGGCGGTCGCAAAGCTTTTCCATCTGGGCGTCGGTCATCTCCTCGCCGAAGCGCAGGTTGATCTCGTTGAACTCGTTAACCAGGTCGACGGTCTCCTGGACCCCTTCCTCCACAATCTGCCGGACCGTCTTGGTGCCGTCGAGCCTCGGCTCCTGCTCCAGGAAGCCGACCGTGAAGCCGGCCGAGAGCACGGTCTTGCCGTTGAAATCCTTGTCCGTCCCGGCCAGTATCCGCAGCAGCGAGCTCTTGCCCGATCCGTTCAGGCCGAGTACGCCGATCTTCGCGCCGTAGAAGTAGGATAGGTAGATGTCTTTCAGGACCGGTTTCTTATCGTAAAACTTGCTCACCCCAATCATGGAGTAAATCACTTTGTTCGGTTCGATCGCCATGCCGTGTCATTGCCTCCCTATAAAAGTTTAATTGCCCATCTTTACATGGAAGCGGTGCGCCGTGTCAACTCTCGATTCTGCGCCAGTCGATCCTTGACATTCTCCCCTAGGTATAGTTAAATCCGCAGATTCAATTAAACTGACGAGAGGACCCTTCATATGGAAATTCGCAAACGCTCCCGGCTTCTGATCTGCGCCTGTTTTCTGGCAGCAGCTTTGCTCCCCGGGTGCGGCAGTTCATCCCAAACGACGGCCATTCCCAGCACCGTTTCGGTCTTCTATCAACATGGCGTCTTCTTCAGAAATCACACCACCATGACCGTCGGCTATAACGCCTTCGGCCAGCTCGGCGACGGCAACGGCAAGCTCGCCAGCCGGGCTACCGCCGCGGTCGTGCCGGGACTCGGGCACATGGACGGCTGCGCCGCCGGCGCGGAACACACGCTCGTCTTCAGCAACAACAGCTCCGTGATGGCCTGGGGTTACAACAGCCATGGACAGCTCGGCAACAGTACCGTCGCCATCGGCGCAACCAGCTCGACCAGCGACTTCAGCGACAAACCGGTGAGGGTCGGCTCGCTTACCCATGTCACCTCGGTTGCTGCGGGCAACTACCATTCGCTCGCGGTGTCGGGTGGCAGGGTCTGGAGCTGGGGGTACAACGTCTTCGGGCAGCTCGGAGTCGGAAACACCAATGACGCCTCCACCCCGGTCGAGGTGCTGAACGGAACGGTTTCCTTCTTTTCCAATGCGACCCAGGTGGCGGCCGGGACCTACCATTCCCTCGCCCGTATGACCGACGGCACGGTCTGGGCCTGGGGGGACAATACCTATGGCCAGCTCGGGGCGAACACGGGAGCGCTTAAGTACAGCTCCTCGCCACTTAAGGTCGTTTTCCTCGGAACTGATGCCAAGGTGGTTCAGATTGCCGCCGCCGGGAGCTACAGCCTTGCTCTCATGGATGACGGCACGGTCTGGGCATGGGGACACAACGGCGTCGGTCAACTCGGCTTTGCGGCGAACGGCCTTACCCCCAACCCCACACCGAGCCAGGTGAAGATTGTCGATCCAGCCAATCCGAACGGTATCCTGAAGATAGACCAGATCTCCGCCGGGACCGGGCATGTGCTCGCGCGCGTCGGCGTCACGGTCTGGGGGTGGGGTTACAACGAGAGGGGACAGCTCGGCAACAATCCGAGCGTCGGCGGTGACACGAGCCCTAACACCTTTGTTCCCGTACAGACCCTGATCGGCGGCAGCTCCGCAATCGGGAGCGGCTCTCCGATGACCGGCGTGGTGGAGGTCCAGGCCTTCGGCAACTCATCGCTTGCCAAGTGGAAGAAGGATCCCGCAGCAAAACAAGAAGAGATGTGGGGATGGGGGGAGAACAGCTTCGGCCAGATCGGGGCTCCGACCGTCACAACCGGTATCGGCTACCTGCTGGTCCCGGTGCCGGTGGCCGGGTTCTAGCGCCCGTATCCTCGGGCCGTGATGCGGTTTTTGGCCCGTGACCCCGGGTGGGTTCCGGCCCCTTTTCCCTTGACTTGGCGCGCCGAAATAGTTTAATTTGACGGATTCTTTACTATGCTACGGCTTTCAGAAAGGTTGATATAAAACATGGAAGAATTGAGCGAACTGCTGCTGAACAGAAGACGCAAAGTTGATGCACTCTGGGAGGCGGGGATCAACCCGTACCCCAACGATTTCAGACCGCAGCACACCTCGGCGGACCTGCGCGCCGCCTACGGGGACGTGGAGGTCATAGAGGAAAACCCGACGACCTTCGTGGTCGCCGGCAGGATGCTGATGCGCCGCTCCTTCGGCAAGGCCGCCTTCGTCCAGATGCAGGACCGCAAAGGGCGGGTGCAGCTTTACCTGAGGAAGGACGTGCTCGGCGACGAGCTGTTTGCCGAATTCGAGAACTACGACATCGGCGACATCGTCGGCGTCACCGGGCAGCCGTTCCGGACCAAGACCGGCGAGCTCTCCATCGCAGTCACCGCAATCCGCCTGCTGACCAAGTCGCTTTTGCCGCTTCCCGAGAAGTTCCACGGTCTTACCGACGTGGAGACCCGCTACCGGCAGCGTTACGTCGATCTCATCGTCAGCCCCGACGTGAGGGAGGTCTTCTTCAAGCGCTCGCGCATCGTCTCGCTGATCCGGGAGTACATGACGAGGAACGACTTCCTCGAGGTGGAAACCCCGATGATGCACCCGATCCCCGGGGGGGCGACCGCGAAGCCCTTCGTCACCCACCATAACGCGCTCGACATGGAACTCTTCCTGAGGATCGCTCCCGAGCTCTACCTAAAGAGGCTTGTGGTCGGCGGCCTGGACCGGGTGTTCGAGATCAACCGCAGCTTCAGGAACGAGGGGATCTCGGTGCGCCACAACCCCGAG
>DATCHY010000042.1:0-2168 GCA_036508065.1 Geomonas sp.
TCCATCTCGACCCTTTCGTGCCTGATGACGAGCGGCGTGCCAAGCGCCGCCGCCTCCGGCTTCAGGAAGCCAAGGCCGATGCCGCAGCCGAGCATCGGCGAGAAGGCGCCGCTCGTGACCGAACCGACCTGAACCCCGTCGTGGAAGATCTCGTAATGGTGGCGCGGCGCGCGGCGGGAACTGACCCGGAAGGCGACCTTCACCCTCGCCGCCCCTGCCTGCTGCTCCTTTAGGAGCGCCTCCTTGCCGACGAACTCCTTGCCGAGGTTCACGAAGGAGGAGAGCCCGGCGGAAAGAGGGGTGGTATTCTCGTCGAGGTCGCTGCCGTACAGGGAATATCCCACCTCCAGCCGGAGCAGGTCGCGGCTGCCAAGCCCTGCCGGGGCCACCCGCGGGTCCTTCAAGAGCAGCTCCCAGAGCTCGCAGACCTTTTGCGCCGGGATGAAGATCTCGTAGCCGAGCTCGCCGGTGTAGCCGGTCCGGCTGACGATCGCCTCGACTCCCAGGATGCGGGTCTTGATGAACTTGAAAAAGGGGATCCCGCCGATCTCGGAGCCGAACAGCTGCACCAGCACCTCCCGTGAGAGCGGCCCCTGGAGGTCGACCTTGCCGGTGTCCGCCGAGATGTCGGTGAGCTTCGCGCCGTCCTTCAGACGCGAGCGGATCACCGCGAAGTCGTGGTCGATGGTCGCCGCGTTCACCACGATCATCACCTGGTCCTCGGCCAGCCGGAATACGATCAGGTCGTCGATCACCCCGCCCCTGTCGTTCAAAAGGAAGCCGTAGCGGGAGCGCCCGACCGGGATACCCGCAACGGAAAAGGTGAAGACGTCCTCGAGCCCTTGCGCCACGATGTCGCCCTGGAAGAGGAACTCCCCCATGTGGCAGATGTCGAAAAGTGCCGCCTTCTCCCGGCACCACTTGTGCTCCGCGATGATCCCCGCATACTGGATCGGCATGAGCCAGCCGCCAAACGGCGCCATCAGCGCCTTCAGCCCCTCGTGATGCGCACGCAGCGGGGTAGCCTTCATCTCTTCCATGAGTGGTCTCTCCTTTGCCGGCAGGCCGTTAAATCTAAGAAAATTCTTCCCTTTTGTAAACAACATTCTCGCCCGGACGGCGTATGAGTGGCCGACGCCCATCCCTTTAACCTCTTGCCAAATTCTGCCATATGTCTATAATCTTATATTTACCGGAGGGAGACATGGAGAAGGACGCCATCGTGCAGAAAACAATCGAGACGCTATCTCCTTTCGAGACGGAGCACATGATGGAGTTTGTGCGGCACCTGACCGTCAAGAGCGCGATAACGAACCCGTGGTTCATCGGGATCTTCCTGCTGCTCACCTTCTACGCGGTCGTGGTCCGCTCCAAGTTCGTCCTGAGCGCCCTTTTCACCGCGATATCGCTTTTGCTCCTGATACACTACACCATCCCCACGGAAGGTGACTCCCTGAAGCTCTCCACCACCCTCCCCTTCGCCTTCGGCGGCGTCGCCATCGGCGCGGTTCTCATTTACCTCTATTTCATCAAGACGGAGTGACTCATTTTGCGCAGAGTAGGCTTTACCACCACCATCCCGCTCGAGGTGCTGATCGCGGCGGGGGCGGTCCCCATCGACCTGAACAACGTCTTTATCACCAATCCGAGCAGCAACAGCCTGATAGAGGATGCGGAACTTGCCGGCTTTCCAAGGAACGTCTGCGGCTGGATCAAGGGGATCTACGGCGCCGTCGAGGCGAGCGGCATCACCGAGATGATCGCGGTCACCGAAGGGGACTGCAGCT
Organism: Geomonas sp.; assembly: GCA_036508065.1. Taxonomy (GTDB): domain Bacteria; phylum Desulfobacterota; class Desulfuromonadia; order Geobacterales; family Geobacteraceae; genus Geomonas. Next base: position 1,788 of record DATCHY010000042.1, read on the forward strand.
ACACCAAGGCGCTCATGGAGGTGCTCTCCCTGCAGGGGGTGCGCGTATATCCCTTCGCCTACCCGGCGAGTCGCGGCCGGGAGGAGCTGCGGGCCGAGATCGAGAAGCTGATGGCGCATCTTGGCGTGGGCTGGGACGCGGTGCACGCGGCCAAGCGAGATCTGGACCGGATCCGCTCCAAGGTCCGCGAGATCGACCGGCTATCCTGGCAGGAGGACCGGGTGACCGGCGAGGAGAACCACTATTTCCAGGTCTGCACCTCCGACATGAACGGGGACCTGGACCTCTTCGAGGCCGAGGTCGACGCGTTCCTGGCGGAGGCGTCCTGCCGGCCGGCGCGGCGGGATCAGATCAGGCTCGCCTACCTCGGCGTCCCCCCCA
>DATCHY010000043.1:0-4291 GCA_036508065.1 Geomonas sp.
GCCCTCGACATCGGCTACGCGAGGAAGCTCGGGGTGCGCACCGACGACCTGCTGGTATCCCAGCCGGACACGGGCGAGCAGGCGCTGGAGATCACCGAGACCCTGGTGCGAAGCGGCGCCATCGACGTGCTGGTGATCGACTCGGTGGCCGCCCTGGTCCCCAAGGCCGAGATCGAGGGGGACATGGGGGATTCCCACATGGGCCTGCAGGCGCGCCTCATGTCCCAGGCCCTGCGCAAGCTGACCGGGATCATCTCCAAGTCGAACTGCTGCGTCATCTTCATCAACCAGATCAGGATGAAGATCGGGGTGATGTTCGGCAACCCCGAAACCACCACCGGCGGCAACGCGCTCAAGTTCTACGCCTCGGTCCGCATGGACATCCGCAAGATCGCCGCGCTCAAGCAGGGCAACGACATGATCGGCTCGCGCACCCGGGTGAAGGTGGTGAAGAACAAGGTCGCCCCCCCCTTCAAAGAGGTGGAGTTCGACATCCTCTACGGCGAAGGGATCTCCAAGGAGGGCGACGTCCTCGACCTCGCGGTGGAGCGCAACGTGGTGGACAAGAGCGGCGCCTGGTTCTCCTACGGCAAGGAGCGCATCGGCCAGGGGCGCGAGAATTCCCGGATCTTCCTGAAGGAACACCCGGAGATGTTCAACGAGATCAGGGAGAAGCTGCTCAACCCTCCCCCCCCGGCAGCCTAAGCCGTGGAACTCAACGAGATCCTCGGCATAGCGATGAAGGCGAAGGGGTCGGACGTCCACCTGAAGGCGGGCATCCCCCCCATCGTCCGGATCGACGGCAAGCTGCGGGCCATACCGAACGCGGAGCGGCTCAGCGCCGAGGCGGTGCGCGGCATGGCCTTCGCCATCATGAGCGAGCGCCAGCAGAAGATCTTCGAGGAGAACTTCGAGGTGGACCTGGCCTACGGCGTCCCGGGGCTGGGACGCTTCCGGGTCAACGTCTTCGCCCAGCGCGGCACGATCGCCCTGGTGCTGCGCGCCATCCCGATCGCCATCCCCAGCCTGGAGTCGCTGAACCTCCCGCCGGTGCTGAAGAAGCTCGCCCTGGAGCAGCGCGGGCTGATCCTGGTCACCGGCACGACCGGCAGCGGCAAGTCGACGACGCTCGCCTCCATGATCGACTACATCAACGAGAACCGGACCTGCAACATCATCACCATCGAGGACCCGGTCGAGTACCTGCACAAGGACAAGAAGAGCCTGATCAGCCAGCGCGAGGTCGGTTTCGACACCCTCACCTTCGGCAGGGCCCTGACCTCCTCGCTCAGGCAGGACCCGGACGTGATCCTGGTCGGCGAGATGCGGGACTACGAGACCATCGAGACCGCGCTCACCGCCGCCGAGACCGGGCACCTGGTGCTCTCCACCCTGCACACCCTCGACGCCGCGGAGACCGTCAACCGGATCATCTCCGTGTTCCCCCCCTTCCACCAGAGGCAGGTGAGGATGCAGCTTTCCGGGATCCTCAAGGGGGTCGTCTCGCAGCGGCTGGTGCCGCGCTGCGACGCCAAGGGGCGGGTCCCCGCCGTGGAGATCATGATCGGCACGGCGCGCATCAGGGACTGCATCGACGACAAGGAGAAGACCAAGCAGATCCCCGAGGCGATCGCCCAGGGTTTCACCAGCTACGGCATGCAGACCTTCGACCAGTCCCTCATGCAGCTGCTGACCCAGAAGCTGATCAGCTACGAGGAGGCGCTCAGGCAGTCCAGCAACCCGGACGACTTCGCCCTCAAGATCTCCGGCATCTCCTCCACCTCGGACTCGAGCTGGGACGACTTCACCGAGGAAGAAGCCGCCCCCGCCGCCGGCGAGATGGTCATCGAGAAGTACTAGGTGAAGCGCGGCTCCGCTTTCGACTGCTCCCTGAGGGTGCTGGCGCTGCGCGAGCACTCCGAGGCAGAGCTGCGCCGAAAGCTCAAGGAAAAGGGTTACGACGAGGAGGGGATCGAGGGGAGCATCGCGAGGCTGAAGGAGCTCGGCTACCTGGACGACGCCCGCTTCGCCCGCAGCTTCGCGGGGAGCGCGATCCGAAACGGCAGGGGGTACGGGGTCAGGCTGAAGCTAGAGCTGGCGCGCCGCGGGGTCGCCGCCGAGACCGTCCGGGAGACCCTCGCGGAGCTGGCGCAGGAGTACGGCGAGGCCGAGGTCCTGGCGGAGCTGATGGGGCGCCGCTTCGCCGGGTTCGATCCGGCCACGGCCTCGGACAAGGAAAAACGCAAAGTGGTGGGCTACCTGCAGCGCAAGGGGTTTTCGCTCTCCGCCATCTTGGCACGACTTAACACACATTCCACTTTTTGAGGTTTTTTTATGACAGGCAGAGAAATCCGGGCGCAGTTCTTCAACTTTTTTCAGGCCAAAGGGCACACCCTGGTGGAGAGCTCCAACCTCGTCCCCCGGAACGACCCGACGCTCCTTTTCACCAACGCCGGGATGAACCAGTTCAAGGACACCTTCCTGGGCCTCGAGAGGCGGGACTACCTCCGGGCGGTCTCCTCGCAGAAGTGCGTGCGCGCCGGGGGCAAGCACAACGACCTGGAGAACGTGGGAAGGACCGCGCGGCACCACACCTTCTTCGAGATGCTCGGCAACTTCTCCTTCGGCGACTACTTCAAGAAGGAGGCGATAGCCTTCGCCTGGGAATTCCTCACCGTCGAGCTCGGCCTCTCCAAGGAGCGGCTCTACGTCACGGTCTATACGGACGACGACGAGGCGGCCGCCATCTGGCAGGAGCAGGAAGGGGTGCCTGCCGAGAGGATCTACCGTTTCGAGCAGGACAACTTCTGGTCCATGGGCGACACCGGCCCCTGCGGCCCCTGCTCGGAGATCTTCTGGGACAACGGCCCGGGGACCGGCTGCGGAGCCGAGGATTGCGCCGTGGGATGCGACTGCGACCGCTACATGGAGATCTGGAACAACGTCTTCATGCAGTTCAACCGCGACAAGGACGGCACCCTGACCCCGCTCCCCAAGCCGTCGGTCGACACCGGCATGGGCCTTGAGCGGGTCTCCGCGGTCATGCAGGGGGTGACCTCCAACTACGACACCGACCTCCTGCAGGGGATCATCCGGCACATCGAAAAGCTCTCCGGCAAGAAGTACCGCGCCGACGCGAAGGACGACGTCTCCATGCGGGTCATGGCGGACCACGCCCGCGCCGTCACCTTCCTGATCTGCGACGGGGTGCTCCCGAGCAACGAGGGGCGCGGCTACGTGCTGCGGCGCATCATGCGCCGGGCCGCCCGGCACGCGAAGATGCTCGGAGTGGGCGAGCCGGTGCTGTACCGGATCGTCGACGCGGTGAACCTGATGATGGGGGACGCCTACCCGGAGCTCCTGGAGCGCGAGCAGTACGTGAAGAAGGTGATCCATGCCGAGGAGGAGCGCTTCGCCGAGACGCTGGACCGCGGGCTCGCCATCCTGAACGAGGAGACCGCACGGCTCAGGTCGGGCGGGGAAAGCGTCATCTCGGGAGAGGTGATCTTCAAGCTCTACGACACCTTCGGTTTCCCGGTCGACCTCACCGCGGACATCGTCCAGGCGGAGGGGTTCACTCTGGACGAGGATGGCTTTGCCCTCTGCATGGAGCGCCAGCGGTTGAAGGCGCGCGAGCACTGGAAGGGTTCCGGCGAGGAGGGGCTCGCCCTGATCTACAAGGAGCTGCACGGCTCCGGCGTGAGGAGCGCCTTCGTGGGCTACAACCAGCAGTGCGCCCTGGCACCGATCAGCGCCATCATCCGCGACGGCGTCCTCGTCGAGGAGGCTAACGAGGGGGAAGAGGTGGAGATCGTCACCGTCTCCACCCCGTTCTACGGCGAGTCCGGCGGCCAGTCCGGCGACACCGGGGCCATCTCCACCGGCCGCGGGCACCTGACGGTGAGCGCCACGGTGCGCCCCTTCGGCGACCTGATCGTGCATCGGGGAACCGTCGTGTCCGGGAGCATCACGGCGGGAGAGTCCGCTGACCTGAAGGTCTCCGTACCGGTGCGCTCCGCCGCCTCCAGGAACCACACCGCGACCCACCTGCTGCAGGCGGCGCTGCGCGAGGTGCTGGGTGAGCACGTGAAGCAGGCCGGTTCCCTGGTAGGCCCGGAGAGGCTGCGCTTCGACTTCACCCATTTCCTCCCGATGACCGCGACGGAGCTGCGTCGGGTCGAGACCCTGGTGAACGAACACATCATGGCGAACGCGACCGTCGAGTCGCGCGAGATGCCGGCCGCGGAAGCGCTGGCGGGCGGCGCCACCGCGCTCTTCGGCGAGAAGTACG
>DATCHY010000044.1:0-11400 GCA_036508065.1 Geomonas sp.
CTTGGCATCCATGTCTGCCCCTCTTGTCGTATTTCAATGCATTCGTCTTAACTCAGTTTGTAACTATCCATACATACTTACAATTTAAACAATCAAAAGCCTCACCACAGAGGACACAGAGGAACACAGAGGAAATCTTAAACCAAAGCCGAATGCCCTTTTGTCTTAAACATGAATCGTAATTACTCTGACCAGGCCCATAACTGCACTTGCCCCCAACCCGTAGGGGCGACCCGGTGGGTCGCCCTGTCCTAAAGTCTTTGCCTGATCTGCCTTTATCCGTTCAATCCGTTCAATCCGTGTGCGAGGTTTTGATCTTTGTTTCTAAATCGTAACTATTCAGCAAATTCAAGGGAAAAGCAATTACAAACGATCAAAAGCCTCACCACAGAGGGCACAGAGGAACACAGAGGAAATCTTAAACCAAAGGCTAAGGCCTTTTTGCTTCAAACATAACTCAGGTTTTGATTTTCCTCTGTGTACCTCTGTGTACCTCTGTGGTGAGGCTTTATGCTTTGGGTTGTTTGTGATTGGTCGACTGGTGCTGAATATTCACCATTCACCATTCACCATTCACCATTCACTGCTTCTGAGAGTCTTCGATCTGCTTCCTCAAAAGCGCCACCTCCTGAGCCAGGTTGTGGTTACTCTCGGAGAGCCGCGACAGGGTGACGGAGTGCCCGATGGTCACCATGAGGAGGAAGAGGACACCGACCAGGAACAAAAGCGATGGTGGGTAGAAGATGCCGATGGAGAGGGCCGCCACCTCGAGGACGCGGCGCGAGACGGTCAGGAGGATGATGAACAGGGAGGTGGAGAGCCAGAGCAGGGCGTATTTTTCCCGCAGTCGCCGCTCCCGTACCAGCCAGATGACGAATGCGAAGATGCCGCTGGAGAGCGCGAGCGAAATAATTTTGGCCCAATCCATCTGCTAGGATTCCCCGGGGAGCATGCTGCCCCGCATGGCATCGACGACCAGCGCCAGGGTGACCTTCAGCATGTAGTAGGCGGATTTCCTTCTGGTGATGGAGGAGTTACCCGAGAGCCTGCCGCGCATGAGGACCGGGACCTCCACGATGCGCAGGCCGCTCCTGGCCGCGGTGATGATCGATTCCACCTCGGGGTAGTCGTCGGTGTAGAAGCGGGAGAAGAGCTCGATGGTCCTCTTCCCGTAGCAGCGGAAACCCGAGGTCGGGTCCTCGATGGTCTTACCAGAGAGAAACCTGATCAGGCAGTGGAAGACCCGGCTTCCCAGCCAGCGGGTGAACCCCATCTTGTAGCCGCCCGGCAGCGTGCGGGAGCCGATCACCAGGTCCGCCTCGCCCCTTTTCACGAGATCGATGATCTTGAAGATCTGGTCGGCCCGGTGCTGGCCGTCGCCGTCGAACTGGATGGCGAGGTCGTAGCCGCGCTCGCGGGCGAACTTGAGCCCGGTCTGGACGGTGCCGCCGATGCCGAGGTTGAAGGGGTGGGAGATGACATGGGCGCCGAGACTTTTGGCGACGGCGGCCGTTTCGTCCGTCGAGCCGTCGTTCACCACCAGCAGGTCGCCGCCAAAACACCGGAGGTCCTCGAGCACCGCGTGAATGTTCTCAGCCTCGTTATACGCTGGGATTATGGCCAGAATCTTCATGTTCCCTCACTGCCTGGCAAGTCATATGGCGGCAGAACCTGCCTGAAAACCGTCTCAACCGGCATACATTCAAGAAGCGCACCAAGTCGTCGGCATCGGGCGGCGCACAAAAGCATTGCAATAGGGTCGCATATTATATTAAATATCGTGGCGGGCGCAATCAAAATTGGAACGGCAAAAGCCTTTACCCAAAAAAACGCTAAATAACGGCGCGCGAACTCCGCGAAGTGCAAATGGACCATTGGCCACGGAGAACATCTGGGAACTTCCGAGAAATGCGTTTGAGCTGTAAAAATCCAGTCCGGTGTTTGCTGTCCGACAGGTATTGCGGGGACCCTGCCCCTGGCTTTTCTCAGATTTCCTCAGATTTTCACCGCGGCAAGTGGGTTTAACTTCGATTTTTCCAGGTTTTTCCACAGGGATTTTTCATGCGCGTTTCGATCATCATCGTCAACTGGAACGGTCTCAAGCATCTCCCTGAATGCCTGGCAAGCCTCCAGAGTCAGAGCTTCCGGGAGTTCGAGACGATCCTGGTGGATAACGGCTCGACCGACGGCTCCCTGGAGTACCTGCGCCGCCGCCACCCCGAGGTGAAGCTGGTCCCGCTTCCGGAGAACATCGGCTTTGCCGCCGGCAACAACGCCGGGCTCGCCCTTGCTTCGGGCGGGTACCTCGTCACCCTCAACAACGACACCAAAGCCGAGCCGGGGTGGCTTTCCGAACTGGTCGCGGTAGCCGACGCGCACCCGGGCGCGGGGATGGTGGCAAGCCGGATCTGCGCCTACTTTGATCCGGGCCGGATCGACTCGATGGGGATCGCAGTCAGCCGCGACGGCATGTCCCGCGGCGCCTGCCGGGGAGTGCGTTTCCCGGAGCTCTCCCCCGGGGCCGTCGAGGAAGTGTTCTTCCCGTCCGCCTGCGTCGCCCTCTACCGCCGGGCGATGCTCGACGAGATCGGCTTCTTCGACGCAGACTTCTTCGCCTACTGCGAGGACACCGACCTCGGTTTGCGAGGGAGGCTCGCCGGCTGGGGGGCGCTCTTGGCCCGCGACGCGGTGGTCTATCACAAGTACTCCATGACCTCCGGCGCCTTCTCCCCCCTGAAGCTCTACCTCGTGGAGAGAAACCACTACTTCGTCGCGCTGAAAAACTTCCCGCTGCCGCTTCTCCTGCTGCTCCCTTTCTTCACGCTGGTGCGCTACCTCGCCCAGGTGGAAGCCGTACTTAGGGCCAAGGGTTCCGGGGGGGAGTTCCTGGAAAGCGGCACGAGGAGCGCCTGCGTCGGGGCGCTCCTGAAGGGGATGCGGGACGCGGTGGTCGCGCTGCCGGCGCTCCTCAGGAAGCGCGCGGCGGTGATGCAAAGGCGCAGGCTGAGTAACCGGGAGATGATGCGGCTTCTCAGGCGCTACCGGCTGAGTTTCAGGGAGCTTTTGGACAACGGAACCGGTGAAAGGTGAATCGAACCGGTGAAAGTTTCACCCTTCGCAGCTTTTATTCACCCTTCCCAGGTTTTTGCCCCTGCCACAGGTTTTTCCCGATCTTGATTTCATGTTCGTCTGCTCCAGAACAGCGTGTTTTTCATTGCATTTTATTCATTTTAGTATACCCTGCCTGCGGTATGCAGTAACGGGGAATCAGCTATAAGGCAGGCGGTATCATTCTCTGTCCCGGAAGGTAGCCGACATGGACATCCTCATAGTAGAAGACACCAGGACAATCCGCAGCAAGCTTGTCGCGCTCCTGGACGGGCAACACGACTACAACGTGGTTGCCGCCGTGGCAAGCGCCGAAGAGGCCCAGGCCTGCCTGTCCGTCAACACCGTCCAGTTGGTGATCCTCGACCTCGGTCTCCCGGGGATTTCGGACGGCGCGGCGGTCACGGCGATAAAAGCCGTCCGTCCCGATGTGAACATATTGGTATATACGGCATCGGCGGATGACAACAAGATCTATTCAGCCCTGAAGGCCGGCGCCATCGGTTACCTGCTAAAAAGCGCCCAACCCCTGCAGATCATCGCAGCCATAGAAGAGATCAAGGCCGGTGGCGCCCCCATGTCCCCGACCATTGCCCTGAAGGTGCTCCAGGAATTTCTACGGCAACCAGACCGTGAGGAATCGAAGAAAAAGCTCTCTCCCCTGTCAAACCGGGAAACGCAGATCCTGACCCTGCTCTACCGGGGTGATAACCTCAATCAGATGGCCGACGAACTCTGCATCAGCCTGCACACCGTCAGGGTCCACATCAAGAAGATCTACTCGAAGCTCATGGTCAATTCCCGCTCCCACGCCATCTACCAAGGCCTGCAAAAAGACCTGATACAACGCTGATCCCGCAGCTCCCGCCTAAAATCGCCCTCAAAACCCGCTCAACAGTCATACGCCGCCAACGACAATGTCAACACTGTCGGGAGCTCTTTATTCCTTTGACAGTGGCGCAAATTTCTCCCAGTGATATGGCATTGCCAGCTGATACAGCCATCCCCCCGGGAGTGTCACGATCCCCCAAAATACCTTTTATTCGGTATTGTTTATTAACAATTCCCATGAGATTATCCTTAGCCTGTCATTGGGACAACTTTCACATCTCACAGAGATATGGCATTCTGTCAGTGGGACTCAGATGTGACATCGTCTGTCGTGGCAATAACGTCGCCAACAGGGTGAGAAGATAGCATGTCAACTCCAAAACCGGAGGAAATGGGGCGGGATCTGCTGCTTTGGTACAGCGCCCGGTGCAGCGGGGTCAGGTTCCGGGGTCTGCCTTGCCCCGCCTCACAACAGCGCGGCGATGATCTCGTTTCGGGAGCCGGCGGCCATTTTCCGCATGATGTTCTTGAGGTGGTCCTTGACGGTGAATTCCGAGATGAATATGGCCGCGGATATTTCCTTGTTGGAGAGCCCCTGGGATATCAGCCGCACGATCTCCGCCTCCCTTTTGGAAAGGAGGAACTTCCGCCGCGCCTCTTCGAAGTCGATGCGGCGGTTCCTGATGATCTTCTCCATCAGCACCATGACATGGCTCGGGTCGACCCCGTCGCCATGGTGGCCCAGGGCAAGCGCCCGCAACGAGTAATGCACCTGCATCCCGTCAGCGTCAGCGTCAGCGCCAGGTTGCCGGATGACGCCGGAGGCCGTTGTCAAGCCATGGGGGCCGGCCCGAAGCTGGCGGCACAGGTCGTAGACCTCCCCGGGCACCTGCTGCTCCCCGTCGGCTTCCTGCAGGACGCAGAGCATCTCCAGGGCCTCACTGTTCGAGTACAGCAGCCGGTCCTCCAGATCGAGGATCAGCACCCCGGGCGCCGAGCGTTTGGCGGCTATTTTTTTCAGATTCTCCATAGCGGGCGATACTATACAGGTTCCTGAACTATGTCAAAAAAAATTAACTTAACCTAAAAAACCCCTCTTACGAGGGATTGTTATTACCTGCCGGTGCAGGTATTGTTGCCAGCATGAAAAATCTATCTGAGAGAAGATCAAACGGAAGGCAGACGCTCAGACAGGCTGTCAGTTTCGAGCTGAGCTTGGTTGAATCCGGCAGGTTAGATAACATCGTGGAACAGGGGATGGGAGTTGATCTGAGCCCCGGTGGGATGGGCATGATCACTCAATATCCTCTAAAATGCGGCGAGGTAGTGAAACTGCTCTTCCCTGTGACAGAGGATGAAACCAGGCTTCCTGTCTTTAGCGAGGTTATGTGGTCCACATCCTCTGCCGGAGAGTTCAGGGTTGGGTTCAGGTTCCTGGTATAGGGACCCGGGAAATCCGCTTCCGGGTAAACCGGTGCGGCCACACCTCTGACGCCGCTCTAGCTGCAGCGAGACACCCGGCAGTTGGATATTTTTTATTTAGTGTCTTACATACAATTATAGAAGGAGGGACATCGTGACCACAAGAACCTGGTTGAACCTCATCCCCCGGGCTTTTCCCCTGGGGCTTGCCGCCGGCCTCTGCTGCCTGGCCCCGGCGCTCGCGTCGGCAGCCTCCCAGTGGACCACATCCCAAGTCGACAATACCGCCAGCGTCGGGCAGTACGCCTCGCTGGCACTCGACACCAACAAGAAGATGCACATCAGCTACTTCGACTCGGCTGCCAAGCTCAAATACGCGACTGACAAATCCGGTTCCTGGGCCCGCACATCCGTTATTGCCAGCAGCGTTGTGGCAGCTGGGACCGCAATCGCCGTCGATGCCGCAACCAACAACCCGCAGATAAGTTATTACTATAACGCCGGCTCCTCCAACACTCGCGGCATCAGAGACGTCGCCTACACCGGATCGGCCTGGGGGACCGCCAGCAACCCCAACTCAGCAGGTTTCACTCCGAGCACGGCTATGGCCACGACTATCTTCAACCAAGGCGGATTTTCCTATCTCGCTTATGTGAGGGGTTCAACCCTCTACTACACAAAAAGCAGCACGGCACACGACTACACCGCCTGGGCCACCCCGACTCAAATTGATAGCACAACTAATGCGGGCGTCGGCAACTCGATCGTCGTCAATGCCGCGGGGAAGGCGTATGTCGTCGGCTATAATTCCACCTCCACCGATCTCTTATATTACACGAACGAGACGGGAAGTTGGGTCAAGACAACCCTGGCATCATCGGCCAGCATCGTCGGCAAGGGGTGTTCCCTCGCCATCGATGCCTCCGGCAACCTGCACCTGAGCTATCTGGAGACGACCGCCACCCCCACCTACAAGATCAGATACCTCAAAAAACTTGCCGGCGGGGCCTGGCAGAGCGCCGTGGACGTCGCGGATTCCGGTTCGCTGGGCGGGGCTCCCTCGATTGCCGTCGACAGTACCGGTGCCGCGCATATCAGCTTTTACTATTCCAACGCCACCGGCAGCGGCAAACTCCGCTATGCCACCAATCTTGGCGGCGCTACCTGGAACAGCGAGGATGTCGACACCTCCAGCGCCGACCTCGGCAGTTATTCCGGTATCGCGCTGGACAGCGACCAGACCGTCTACATCGCCTATTATGACGCCACCAATTCGGCACTCAAGGTGAGCACCAAGAAGCCGCTTCTCGCCACGGTCCCCGCTGCTTTCAGCAACGTGGACCGTGGATACCAGTCGTCACCCGATACCGCTATTACCATCACCAACAACTTGCTGACTAACCAGAGCATCGGGACGATCGTCACCGGGGGAGCGAACCCCACCGACTTTGTCATTGCAAGCGACTCCTGCTCCAACCTCCAACTGCTACCCCAGTCGAGTTGCACGGTTCAACTCCATTTTGCACCTCCGGTAAACGCACCACGCTCGACGGCTAGAATCGCCACGCTCGCCATACCGGCCACCACCCCCTATACCTTGACAGCTGCGACTTCCTTAAGCGGCACCACTTCGGACAAATACCTGGTGACTGGCAGCGCCGGTAACGGCGGGAGCATAAACCCCACCATGGTAGCCGTGGCACCCGGTGGCAACCAAATCTTCACCGTCACGCCGAGCTCAGGCTTTTCCGTTGGCAACGTGACAGCAAATACCGGCGTCAGCCAGTTTGTTCCAGACACCCTGACCTCTCCCTACACCCTGTCCAACATCTCTGCGGACGAGAACGTCCTCGCGGCATTTGTCTCCCCGATCAGGATACTGGATAACACCTACTTCTACGGATCGCTGCAGTCGGCATACGGAGCTGTCAATGACGGTTGGACCATCCAGAGCCAGGCAAGCATCCCTGCCGGTGACCTGCTGGTCGATCGGGACCTCTCGGTGAACCTTTCCGGAGGCTATGACAGCACCTTCGCAAGCCAGCCTAACCTGACGGCAGTGCAGGGCAATGTCACCATCAGTAACGGCACGCTTGCCGTCGACAACCTTTTGCTGCAGTAACAGTCTACAGATTAACCTTTGCTATTTAATTTACCTGATATCAATTAAAAGGAGGTCAACACAACATGGGCAAGAACAAGAAACCACCCACCCAGAGGAGTTGTACCACGGGCGTTTTAAGGCATTCCGCCGAAGCGGTCCTGCTGGCGTCGCTGATCGGGATCGTTCCGGGTTACGCCGCCGCGGCAGACCGGCTGCAGGTGAAAAACGGCTCCACGGTAGTTTTCAAGGTAACCGAGACCGGTGCCGTGACCGGCGCCTCATTCGCCGGCGACGGCAGCAACCTGACCGGCGTCGCGCACATCATGGGGGCCTGGCTCGGTTCGACGGCCTACCTGGCCGACGATGTGGTGTACTACAACGGAAGCTCCTACATCGCCCTGGCAGCGAGCCTCAACGTGGTCCCGACTTCCGATCCCCTCAAATGGGGGATCGCAGCAGCGCAGGGGGCGACTGGAGCGACCGGAGCGCAGGGAGCCACCGGGCTGCAGGGCCCCCAAGGTCTCAAAGGTGACCAAGGCATCCAGGGCGGTACCGGTGCAACCGGCGCAACCGGTTCTCAAGGCATCATCGGCCTCACCGGGGCAACCGGTTCGCAAGGTCTTAAAGGTGACAAGGGTGACCAAGGAATTCAGGGCATCCAAGGCGTTGCCGGTACAACCGGCGCAACCGGTGTGACCGGCCCGCAAGGCACCATTGGTCTCACCGGTGCTACAGGTTCGCAAGGCCCCATCGGTCTCACCGGTGCTACTGGTTCGCAGGGACCGCAAGGCGTTGCCGGTGCCAACGGTACCAATGGCGCCAACGGTGTTGACGGCGCAACGGGAGCAGCGGGAGCGATTGGTCCCAAAGGCATGATCTGGAAAGGCGATTTCGTTGCAGGCGTCTACGCCATCGACGAGGCAGTTCAGAAAGGCGGCAGCTCCTACATCGCAGTTGCGGCAACCACCGTCGATGACATCCCGGGCATCAGCGCCGCATGGCAGCTGTTTGCTTCTCAGGGGGTTGTGGGTGCAACAGGCGCAACAGGTGCGGATGGTCCCCAGGGTCCCATCGGCATGACTGGTCTCACCGGTGCCGCCGGCGCGCAGGGTATCCAAGGTCTCAAAGGCGACAAGGGTGACCAAGGTATTCAGGGCATCCAGGGCGTTGCAGGTGCCACCGGTGCAACCGGCCCGGAAGGCCCGATTGGTGCCACCGGTGCAACCGGTCCGCAGGGCACGATCGGTCTCACCGGTCTCACTGGTTCAACCGGTCCGCAGGGATCGCAGGGTGTTGCCGGAGCTGAGGGAGCACAGGGACCCGCAGGTCCCAAGGGAATGATCTGGAAAGGCGACTGGCTGGCCGGCGCCTACATCGCCGACGAGGGTGTCCAGTACAACGGCAGCGCCTACATCGCAGTCGCAGCGGCTGCCGTCAATGATGTTCCCGGAGCCAGCGCGGCTTGGCAGCTTGTTGCCACCAAAGGGAGTGACGGGGCAGTTGGAGCCGAAGGTCAGGCGGGGGCGACTGGAGCTCAAGGTCTCAAAGGTGACACTGGTGCCACCGGTCAGCAGGGTGTTGCAGGTGCAAAAGGCGACAAAGGTGATACCGGCGCAACCGGCCCCGAAGGCCCCCAGGGACTGCAGGGAATCGCAGGTTCGAAAGGCGACAAGGGCGATACCGGTGCTACCGGCGTGCAGGGTCCCATCGGTCTTACTGGTTCGCAGGGTGTAGCAGGTGTAAAAGGTGACACCGGCGCAACCGGCGCCGAAGGTCCCCAAGGTCTGCAGGGAATCGCAGGCTCGAAGGGCGACAAGGGTGATACCGGTGCCACCGGACCTCAGGGGTCTACCGGCCTCACCGGTCCGCAAGGGCCACAGGGTGTTGCCGGCGCCAACGGCGCCAACGGCAGCAACGGTGCTGACGGCGCGCAGGGTCCGGCAGGTCCCAAGGGAATGATCTGGAAGGCCGACTGGGTGGCGGGAGCCTACAACTCGGACGAGGCGGTCCAGTATAACGGCAACTCCTACATCGCGGTCGCGGCAGCGAGCGTCAACGACGTCCCGGGAGCCAGCGCAGCTTGGCAGATTTTCGCTTCCAAAGGAACTGACGGCACAGCAGGAACCGAAGGTCAGGCAGGTGCAGCAGGCGCGACAGGAGCTCAGGGACCCCAGGGTCTTAAAGGCGACAAGGGCGATAAAGGTGATCAGGGCATCCAAGGAATCCAGGGAATCCAGGGGGAAACTGGTGCAACCGGTGCAGTTGGTGCAACTGGTGCGGTTGGCCCGCAAGGCCCCGTTGGTCCGCAGGGACTGCAGGGTATTGCAGGACCCATCGGTCCGCAGGGTGTCGCCGGAGCTGACGGTACGCAGGGCCCCGCAGGTCCCAAGGGGATTATCTGGAAGGCCGACTGGGTGGCGGGAGCCTACAACGCGGACGAGGCGGTCCAGTACAACGGCAGCTCCTACATCGCAGTGGCGGCAGCGAGCGTCAACGACGTCCCGGGAGCCAGCGCAGCTTGGCAGGTCCTTGCCAGCAACGGCGCAACAGGCGCAACAGGCGCAACAGGTGCAATAGGACCTCAGGGTCCGGAAGGTCCCGTCGGCCCGGCCGGTCAAATAGGAGTTCCTGGCTTCCCCGGCATCCCCGGCATCCCTGGCACACCAGGTCTCATTGGTCCGATTGGCCCGCAGGGTCCGGAAGGCCCTCAAGGGCCGCAGGGCATAGCTGGCGTGAAAGGCGACAAGGGTGATACCGGTCTGCAGGGTCCCATCGGCCTCACCGGTTCGCAAGGTTCTATCGGTCTTAACGGTCCGCAGGGGCTGCAGGGTGTTGCCGGTGCTAACGGTGCCAACGGTGCTGACGGCGCCGTGGGAGCAACCGGTTCCAAGGGCATGATCTGGAAAGGGGCATGGGTTGCCGACGTTTACCATACGGACGACGCAGTTCAGTACGGTGGCAGCTCCTACATCGCAGTTGCCACAACCAAAGTCGATGACATCCCGGGTGCCAGCACCGCATGGGAGCTTCTTGCTTTGAAGGGCGTTGACGGCGCAGTCGGCTCACAGGGTCAGACGGGCGCAACCGGGGCAGAAGGTCCTATCGGCCTGACAGGTCCGCAGGGTGTTGCCGGGACCAACGGGACCAACGGGACCAACGGTGTTGACGGCGGCCAGGGGCCGGCAGGTCCCAAGGGGCTTAACTTGGCTGGCGTCTGGAGCGCCACGGCGGCTTACACTCCCACCGACGCAGTCAGCGTTAACGGCAGTACCTACGTTGCTCTGAAAGTCATAGAGGCCAACGAAGCAGGCAATGCTGACCCGGCTACCGACACCACCAACTGGCTGGTTCTGGCTGCAAAAGGCGATAAAGGCACTGATGGCACCAAAGGCGCCGACGGCTCCAACGGCACCAATGGCGTCGACGGCAAAAATGGCCTCGACGGGACCAATGGCGCCACCGGAGCAACCGGCCCTCAGGGCATTCAGGGCATCCAGGGTATTCAGGGTCTCAAAGGCGACAAAGGTGATACCGGTCCTCAAGGGCCTCCAGGGCCTCCAGGCTCTCCCGATACTCAAGCTCAGATTCTTGCCAAGATAGCGATACCGACCGACGGCGCCGTACTATCTATGCAGCAGGGTCCGGGGGAATTAAGCAGCACCACTAAGGTACTCATCAAAGACAATACTTTGAACGCCACCTACACACTCACCAGCAACGGCAACGAAACGCTGGTTAATCCGAACGGACAATCTCAGATAGCACAAAGAACATATTCTGCGGACCCTAATGCCCGACCGGTATTCGGAGCCACTCGCGGACGGGGGACATTCACTGCACCTTTGGCAGTGCAACTCAACGATAAACTGGGCACTTTCTCCTTCGGCGGCCATGACGGCAGCGCATCACAGACTGGAGCTCTCTTGGAAGTGTAC
>DATCHY010000045.1:0-4339 GCA_036508065.1 Geomonas sp.
CTTCTCGCGCGGAGGGAGATGCGGTGGAACCGCGGCTCCGGACTGGAAGGGATGCCCGACCGGCTCCCGGCGCGCCTCCCCTCCATGCATCTGGTCTACCACGGCGTGCGCCTGGTCCTTGTCTCCAAGCGCTACGGCAAAGAGCTGGAGATAGAGGTGCCGCCCGGCGATCCTCAAATCCCCGACTACCTCGCGTTTTTCAGGGTGCTGCTCACCAGGGAATTCAATCCGGCCAAACGGATCTTCGTCGAGCGGATCAACGGAGACCCCGCCGCAGGGTCGGCATACGCCGAAGCGCTCAAGGCGTTCGGTTTTCAGGAAGCGTACCAGGGACTGGAGTTGTGGAGGAGGTATTAGCGCAAAAAACAAAATATGATTCCAGACTTCCCCCCTTCACCCTTCACTTTTTGCACCGCCCCCTTTATTCCTCCCGCCAAATCTGCTATGCTGGCTCTCCCATTCCGTTTCCGTTAACGGCAGCAATATTTATTGAAGGAGAATACCTGTGGCAGAAACAACCTTTGAGAAAGTATCATTCACACCGAATATACCGGTCGACCTGAGCGGCGAGGCGGGCTGGGTCCCCTTCGATGCGCCGGCACTGGTCGGCGAGTCGCTCCGCTTCGTCTCCGGCGAGTCGGATGGAAACCGCTTCAGGGTCCGCTATTACCGTGACGGCGAGCAGCAGTTGCAGGCGCGTATCTGGTTCGGCCCCGAGACCGGAGGCCCTCCGGGGCATGCCCACGGCGGTTCCATGGCTGCGGTGTTTGACGAGGTACTGGGGCTGGCCGCCTGGGCGGCAGGCTATCCGATCGTGGTCGGCAACCTGAACGTCAGTTTTCGCAACCTGCTGCCGCTGGACAAAGTGGTGACCGTCGAGAGCAGGGTCATCTCCGCCGCAGGGCGCAAGGTGATGGTGCATGGCCGGATCTGCCACGGTGAGACGGTGTATGCCGAAGGCGAGGCCCTCTGCATCACCATTCCGCCGAAGTGAACTTCCTGACCGTTCGTTCTCCCCGGGAAAAATGAAGAAAGGCGGCCTAACGGCCGCCTTTTCTATATCGCATGCTGTCCAGTCTTGTACATGTCATTTCCGGCTGGAATTAAACACCAACGACTGTCACAGTTTCCCGGATTCTCCCGCCAATTTTTTAGCCAATATATCCAATCCCCGCTTCAGTTCAGCCATCGATTCCGGCAGGAAGCCGGCAATGAATCGCAGCTGCTTTGCCACTGAATCCATCTTTCGGGAGGTACCGAACTTATCGGCCAGTGCCATATAACGCAGATACAGTTCTTCCAGTTTGGCATCGGCCTCTTTAATCGCGGCTCCGCACACCGTGTCGAGCAGGATGCCGTAAAGATCGGCGTCGATTTCATACACGGCATGCCAGAATTTCGGATCGCGCTTGTTCAGCATTGCCCCGGCTTGGGAGATCTTGTTCAGGCTCTCCCTAAGCCGCGCGATCTCGGCGCCGTCACACTTGGCTTTCCGGCTTTCCAAAAGTATCCGGATGCAGATCCAGTTCAGCGCCGGATAAGGATCGATATCCCCTTCGAGTCGGGCCACTTTTCCATACCAGACGGCCATCCCTGACAGGATCCTGCTGGTCTCCTTTTTCGTGTGGGCATCCGCCATCAAAAGAAGCTTGTATGCGCTGGCAGTTATGGTGCTGCGATCGGTGGTTTCGCCACACTCTGCTGATCGTGCCTCCAGTTGGGCGATAACTGCATTGATCTCATTGCCAGCCTCTGCCTTGGACAATAGGCCGTCTTTTACCCGTTGTTCCGCCCGCCGGACCTTCAGGTTCGCCAACTGGTCCAGATCTTTGAGAGAACAGCCGCCGTCCGAGCATCCGGCGGCAGCCTCGTACTGTTCAATCGCCCGGTCGAATTTTCCCGTTTCGGCATAGGCCTCTCCCAGAGCCGCCCGGATCTCGCCGTATTGCGTCATCCATTCGTGAGGGACCAGGCTTTCCGTCTGTTGCAACTCGTGAAGCAACGCAGCCGGATCGAGCAGCTTGCCGTCGCCGTCGCGTTTCCTGTCACGGAGGGACCGCAACTCGTATAGTGCTTCGCGCGGGGCGAGGAAGAATTTGCCGCCCGGTGCGCCCTGATGGCCGTCCAGACGGTAGGCGGGGTCGCCGTAGCACTGGTAGGCAGCCCAGGTATTGTGTTCGGGAGCCGCTTCATTGGCCGCTTTTCGGGCCGCAGTGACGGCCTCGCCGAAGGACGAGCCATCGAGCAGGCAGTCGTAGAACCGGGCGGCAAAGGCTTCGGCGGCAGCGTCGTTTACGGCCCAGCCGGCTGCCACCACGGCGCGCACCCCCATGCCGATGAAACTGGCCGCCAGACTGGCGGCGAAAAGGTTGCGATTCCCGTGGCTGCGCGCATCCGGCGTGCTACCTTCTACTTTCCCCAGGAAACAGCAATTGATAAAGACCAGCTCCGGGACTACGGCCATCTGCTTTACCTCTACCGAGGTCAGAAAGACCGGAGCCTTGCTGTCCGCTGCCCCCTGATTGGGCCAGTCCAGCACCATCCCGGTCACGTAACGGGTTTTTTCACTGCAATCCGACTCCTTGCTGGTGATGGGATGGTTGTAGATGCCGTGCCCGGCCAGGTGCAGGATGCGATAGTCGTCGGCAAACAGGGCCGAGACGATCTTTATCGGCTCGGAGCCTATCCTCTGCGTCACCTGGTATCCATGGCCGGCAAGTGACGCCGCCACGGCCCGCCCTTCCTGCCTGGCGCCGGGCAACGGAGGAAGATCGCTGTCATCGGGGAGCTGGGGCTCCGCAATTACCAGGGCACGCGCCTGATAGGCCCGGGCCGGACGCTGGCGGAATTCCTTCACCGACAGCTGGCGCATCAGGCCGGCACGAAGGGCCAGCGGGATCTTCCTGCCGCCGACGCAGATATGCATCATCTCCCAGGGATAACGGGCGGCCTTCTCGTCCAGCATCATCAGGACATCTCCCTGGTCCGGGGCGCGTTCCTTGAGGGCGTTGGGAGAGACCAGGTTGTAGATGGCCACCATGTCATCCTGCGAAACGGTGGTCTGGGTGACGGCCTGTTCCACCAGCCGGTCTACCAGGGCCCGCTGGGTCGGCAGCACCGTCTCTTCGATGCGGGCCAGGCCGGTCAGCGTGGTAAACTTCATCTCGTCTTCTTCGTTCACCTCCACCTTGATCCGCTGCCACCAATCATCGTTCTCCTCGACCATGGCCCGGCAGCGCCCGCCGACCCCCAGCCGCAGTACCGTATCGTAGTCGATGTTCCCCAGCACGCCCAGGGCGGCGAACTCCCGCACGGCCCGCAATGCCTGCAACGCCCGGTCCTCGAATACCTCCAGGAACTCCAGTTCCGCCAGATAGATGCGCTCCCCGTCCAGGTCGGCCAGCAAGGTGTTGGCCCGGCAGGCCCCCTCGATCAAGGCGCGCACGCTGTTGCGCACACCCATGCCCCAGCCGGCGCCACTGCCGATCAGGATGGTGCTGACCGCGAAACCGTCCTGTTGCTCAGAAGCAGTGCTCCGTGCGGCCGGCGAGGTGGCGAACTTCAATAACGCGCCGGTAAAGCCGCTTGCCAAGATGGCCGGGGTGAGCTCGCCCACCTGTCCGAGACCGACGACGAGGGCGGTGCAGCTCTTTTTGTCGGATTCACGAATGAAGACCTCGTAGGTCCCCTCAGGGCCGGGGTAGACCCCCAGTGCGTGCCGCTGCGACATGAGCCCCGCCAGGCGGCGGTCCAGCACGGCCTCGCTGCCGCTTATGGAATCGCCCACATAATGCCCGACCGCCACGGGATATTGCGCCGCCGCGAGGTCGCCATGACAGACCTTCACCCGGAAGCCTTTCGACACCTTCCTGGTTCCCCGCTCCCTGGCCGGCATGATTTCTCCCCCAAGGGCTGCGCGCTGCAGCATGGTTTCATCGGGATAATACGGGATCATCCTGTCGATCATGGCCCCCGCTTTGGCGCCCTCCCCCCGCTGCGTCGGGGCTGAAGCAGGTAACAGCGTGGTCTCTCCCATGCCGATGATCTCGGATAACCCCTTGAAAGCGCTGTCATGGTTGAGCAGGTCGCCATGCTTGGCAGCCAGGTACCAGACCTTGACGCCGGCGGGAATGCCGGTATCCCAGAGCACCCGGCCATCCCCAAGCGGCGAGCTGTCAAAGACGAGTTTCCCATCGCTCACTCTCACGCCTGACGGGGTCGCATCGGCGCAGCCTGCCACGTAGCGGACCACCTCCTTTTCCCGGCCGAAATCAAACTCGTCCAGGGTCTTGCGGTTTTCCCGGCATTTGGCAAGAGGGGCCGCATCGGGCGCAGGCCA
>DATCHY010000046.1:0-3016 GCA_036508065.1 Geomonas sp.
GTCTCGCCGATGCAGAAGATGGGAACCAAGGCCCCTTTTAGAGCCGCCTTTGTCTTCTTATTCACGGTCTGGTCGGTCTCGCCGAAATACTCCCTGCGCTCGGAGTGGCCGATGATGACGTGGCTCGCGCCGGCGTCCAGCAGCATCCTGGGCGACACCTCACCGGTGTAGGCCCCTTCCTCCTCCCAGAAGACGTCCTGGGCGGCCAGGGTGATCGGGGTACCCGACACGGCGCCGATCAGGGTAGGGAGCACCGTGAAGACCGGCGCGACCACTATCTCCACGTTGGTAACCCCGGCTACCAGCGGAGCCAGCTCGGCTATCAGCGTGAGCGCCTCCTCCTTCGTCTTGAAAAGTTTCCAGTTACCAGCTATGACAGGCTTGCGCATGTACCCTCCGATTAAATGAAATGGAATTTTCAGGCCGGGGGCGAATACAAGATGCGCCCCTGCAAAACAGCGAATGGTCCCCGTGGGGGCGAACCTTGTGTCGGCCCTGGTTGCGGGCATCGCCTTGGTAGATGCAATACGGGTTACTTGTGGCCGTTATCTTCCAGCACTTTGATCCCCGGAAGCTTCTTTCCTTCCAGAAGTTCCAGGAAGGCGCCGCCGCCGGTGGAGATGTAACTGATCTTCGCGTACTCACCGGCACGGTGCACCGCTACATCGGTGTCCCCGCCGCCGACGATGGTGAGGGCGTAGGAGTTTGCCACCGCCGAGACCATGGCGAAGGTGCCGCGGGAGAAGGCATCCATCTCGAAGACGCCCATCGGGCCGTTCCAGACGATGGTCTTCGCGTTCTGCAGCGCTTCGGAGAACAGGGTGACGGTTGCCGGACCGATGTCGAGCGCCATCCACCCCTCGGGAATCTCCTGGATCGTGGTCACCTTGGTTTCCGCGGCGGGGTTGAACTGGTCGGCAACAACGCAGTCGACCGGAAGGTAGAACTTGATCCCCTTCTCGCGCGCCTTCTGGTAGGTCTTCAGCGCGGTCTCGATGAGGTGCTCCTCGACCAGCGACTTGCCGACGTTGTATCCGAGCGCCTTCAGGAAGGTGAAGGCCATCCCTCCGCCGATGATGATCTTGTCGACCTTGTCGCACAGGCTCGCGAGCACCTCGATCTTCCCGGACACCTTGGCGCCCCCGAGGATCGCGACCAGCGGCCTGATCGGGTTCTTCATCGCCTTGTCGAAGTAGTTCATCTCGTTCTTCATCAAAAAGCCCGCGGCGACCACCGGGAAGAAGTTGGTGATTGCCTCGACCGAGGCGTGGGCCCGGTGGGAGACGGCGAAGGCGTCGTTCACGTAGACGTCGCAGCCGTTCACGAGCGCCTTGGCGAAGTCCGGGTCGTTCTTCTCCTCGCCCGGGTAAAAGCGCAGGTTCTCCAGCATGATCACGTCGCCCGGCTGCATGGCGTCGATCATGGCGCGCACCTCGTCGCCGATGCAGTCAGGTGCGAGCTTTACTTCCTTGCCCAGAAGCCTCGAAAGCCTCTTCGCGGCGGGCGCCATGGAATACTTCTCCTTGCGCTCCCCTTTCGGGCGGCCCAGGTGCGAGGCGAGGATGATCTTGGCCTTGTAGTCCAGGGCATAGTTGATGGACGGCAGGACCGCGCGGATCCTGGTGTCCTCGGTGATGTTCTGGTTGTCGTCGAGCGGCACGTTGAAGTCCACCCGCATGAATATCTTCTTGCCGGCAAGGTTCTCTATCTCATCTATGTAGCGGATCGACATGATCCCTCCTGAACTTGAGTTGAGTCGTTGAGTCGTTGAGTCGTTGAGGGCGAGACAAAGGGCAGGAGACCACTGTTTCCCGGAGCGCTCCGGCTGGAGCGGGCGCAGGGAAGGGGGCTTCCGCATGGTAAAAAGACGGGGGGAGTAATCTCCCCCCGTCTTGCGTGTTTCCAGGTGGCCTGTCTCTAGAGGAGGATTTTCATCAGGTCGACGACCCGGTGGGAGAAGCCTGTCTCGTTGTCGTACCAGGAGATCACCTTCGCCATGTTGCCGCCGATCACCTTGGTGCACTGCGAATCGACGATGGAGGAGAGCGGGTTGCCGTTAAAGTCGATGGAGACGAGCGGCTCGGCGGTGAAGCCGAGGATCCCCTTGAGCGGGCCGTCGGCTGCCGCCTTGAGGGCCGCGTTAACCTGCTCGGCATCGGTCTGCTTGGAAAGCGTCACCACCAGGTCGACGACGGAGACGTTCGCGGTCGGTACGCGGATCGCCATGCCGTCCAGCTTCCCCTTCAGCGCTGGGAGCACCAGTGCGACAGCCTTCGCGGCGCCGGTCGTGGTCGGAATCATGGAGAGGGCGGCAGCCCTTGCCCTGCGGAGGTCCTTGTGGGGAAGATCGAGGATGTTCTGGTCGTTGGTGTAGGAGTGCACCGTGGTGACCAGGCCCTTCTCGATGCCGAAGCTGTCCTGCAGCACCTTGGCGACCGGGGCCAGGCAGTTCGTGGTGCAGGAAGCGTTGGAGATGATGTGGTGCTTGGTCTTGTCGTACTCTTTGTCGTTCACCCCGAGGACTATGGTGAGGTCGGGATCAGTCGCGGGTGCGGAGATGATCACCTTGGAGGCGCCGGCCGCAAGGTGGAGGGACGCCTTCTCCCTGGAGGTGAAGAGGCCGGTTGCCTCCAGCACGATGTCGACCTTGAGCTCTTTCCAAGGGAGCTCGGCCGGGTTTCTCACTGCAAGAACCTTGATCGACTTGCCGTCGATGACGATCGTGTCGCCCTGCGCCGAGACTTCGCCCGGATAGATGCCGTGTACGGAGTCATACTTTAATAGGTGGGCCAGGGTCTTGGCATCGGTCAGATCGTTGATGGCAACGAACTCAATCCCCGTCTCCTTCATAGCTGCCCTCAGGACGGAACGTCCAATCCTGCCGAAACCGTTTACCGCTACTCTTAAAGCCATTTGCTCCTCCAATAATTAAGTATTCATCACAATTCGGCATAGTATACAAGCAGGACCCTGACAGTCAACAATTTTATTCAAGAAATTCTGTCAAAAGTCGATA
>DATCHY010000047.1:0-4499 GCA_036508065.1 Geomonas sp.
CGCCATGCCGCACGGGTTGATGCGGTCAAAGGGCGAGGTGTCCGCGGAGACGTTCAGGGAGAAGCCGTGCATGGAGACCCAGCGCCGCACGCCGACCCCGATGGCGGCGAGCTTGCCCTGCTCGGTCCAGACCCCGGTACGCCCGGCAACGGTGAAGCTTGCCACCTCCAGTGTCTCGCAGATCTGTACCAGGAAATCCTCCAGAAAGCGGAGGTAGCGGTGCAGGTCCCGGCCGCGCCTTGAAAGGTCGAGGATCGGATAGCCGACCAGTTGGCCCGGCCCGTGGTAGGTGACGTCCCCGCCCCGGTTCACCCGCAGCGCGCTGACAGCCGGGTCGAGCACGTTCGCGAGGCTCCCGCCGGCGCCGACGGTGTAGACCGGCGGGTGTTCGAGGAGCAGCAGGGTCTCCGGCCCGCCGTCCCTCAGTTCCGAGACCAGTTGCTGCTGCATGTCGAGCGCCTCGGCATAGCCGATGACGCCCAGATCCTTGACCACCATGGTTGTCCTTGATTCAGGTTAAGACTAAGACTAAGACTGTTCACGCTGTGAGACTGATGACGTTTCTTAACCTTAACCTGAATTCATGCGTGGATCGCCCGTTTATCGAGGTCGAGTGCGGCCTCTTTCATCGCCTCCGAGAGGGTCGGATGGGCATGAACGGTAAGCGCGATGTCCTCTCCGCTCCCGCCGAAACTCATCACGGTGACGGCCTCGGCGATCATGTCCGAGGCGCGCGGACCGATGATGTGGATGCCGAGCACGCGGCCCCCCTCGCTTTCGGCCAGCACCTTCACGAACCCCTCGGTCTCGTCCATGCAAATGGCCCGGCCGTTCCCGCTGAAGTTGTACCTGCCCGACTTGTAGGGGATCCCCTCCTCCTTGAGCGCCTCCTCGGTCTTCCCCACCGAAGCCGCCTCGGGCCAGGTGTAGCAGACCCCGGGGATGCAGCCGTAGTCGACGAGGCTCGGCTCCCCCTTGAGCCGCTCCATGCAGACCGCCCCCTCCTCCATCGCCTTGTGGGCCAGCATCGGCCCCGCGATCAGGTCGCCGATGGCGTAGATTCCCGGCACGCTGGTCTGGTAGTCGCCGTCCACGGCAATGCGCCCCGCCTCGATTCTCACGCCGAGCCCTTCCAGCCCCAGACCCGCGCTGAGCGGCCTGCGGCCCACCGCCACCAGCACCTTGTCGCAGAGGACCTCCTGCACGGCTCCCTCGACCTCCACCCGCGCCAGCAGCCTTCCCTCGCGCTTTTCCACCCCCGCGACCTTCGCCCCCATCATGAAACTCATCCCCTGTTTCTTGAGGGAGCGCATCAGGGCATCGGCCACCTGGCCGTCGCTTCCGGCAACCAGGCGCGGCAGCATCTCGGCAACGGTCACCTGGGCCCCGAGCCTAAGCCATACCGAGCCGAGCTCCAGCCCGATGTAGCCGCCGCCGACCACCAGCAGGTGCCCCGGCACCTCGCCAAAGCTCAGCGCCTCCCGCGCGCTCACCACGTTCTCCCCGTCGAAGGGGAGGCTCGGCAGTGGAACGGCCTCGCTTCCGGTGGCAAGCAGCACCTTTTTCCCCAGAAGCCTCGTGGCAGCGGTCCCCGAAACCTCGACCTGATGCACCCCGTCCTGGCGGGCTCCGGCCGGCCGCGCCTCGCCGGGGAAGCTCGTGATCCGGTTTTTCTTGAAGAGAAAGGCGATGCCGTCGGTGAGCTTCTTCACCACGGCATCCTTGCGCACCATCATGGTAGCGAGGTTCAGCGACGGCGGAGCTATCTCGATGCCGTGCCCGGCAAAGCGGTTCCGGGCCAGGTGGAACAGCTCGCTTGAGTCTAGGAGCGCCTTGCTCGGGATGCACCCCTCGTTCAGGCAGACCCCTCCCAGCGTACTCCGCTTCTCCACCACGGCCACCTTCATGCCGAGCTGGGCTCCCCTTATGGCTGCCACGTAGCCGCCGGGCCCCGCGCCGATGACGATCAGATCGAAAATCTCTTCAGACATTGTCATTGAACCCCCTGGTGAATCTGCCCGGACTTTCTCAGTAGTTCGAATCTTGCGCGGAAGAGACTCCACCCCCGCACCAAAACAACCCATCCCCCTCCTATACAATCCCCCTTGAAGGGGGAGGAACGTGGCCTAAAGATCTCTCACCCCTCGAGGAGCATCTCCTCCGGCTCCTCGATGCACTCCTTCACCCGCTTCAGGAAACCGACCGCCCCCCTGCCGTCCACGATCCTGTGGTCGTAGGAAAGCGCCAGGTACATCATGGGGCGGATCACGATCTCCCCGTTTCTCACGACGGGGCGCTCCTGGATCACATGCATGCCGAGAACCCCGCTTTGAGGCGGGTTGAGGATCGGAGTCGACAGCAGCGAACCGTAGACGCCGCCGTTGGAGACCGTGAAGGTTCCGCCCTCCAGACCGGCAATGGCGAGGCGGTTGGTGCGCACCTTTTCCGCGAACCCGGCAATGGTTTGCTCGATCTCGGCGAGCGTCATCGACTCCGCTCCGCGCAGCACCGGCACCACCAGCCCCTTCTCACCCCCCACGGCGACCCCAATATCGCAGAAGTTGTGGTAAACGATGTCGTCTCCCTCGATGCTCGCGTTCACCTCGGGAAACTCGCGCAGCGCCTCGCAGCAGGCGCGCACGAACAGCGACATGAATCCGAGTTTCACGTTGTGGCGCTTCAGGAAGTATTCGCCGTGCCTTTTGCGCAGCTGCAGCACCTCGGTCATGTCCGCCTCGTTGAAGCTGGTGAGCATGGCGGTGTTCTGGCGCACGGATACGAGGCGCTGCGCGATCCGCTTCCGGATCGGGGTCATCGGCTTCCGGGTGATCCGCTCCCCGGTCTCGGCCTGGGGCACCGCCGGCACCCTGGCCGCTGCGGGCGGCTCGCTATCCACGGCCTCCCGGGGCTCGGGTTCGGGCTCGCGGGGCGGCGCGGCGGGTGTCGCGGCTGGCGGCACGGCAGGCTTCGCGGGCTCCCCTTTCAGCAGGTCCTCCCTGGTCACCCGGCCACCGCGACCGCTCCCCTTGAGCTCACGAGGCTCGACCCCCATCTCCCGGGCGAGCTTGCGGCCGGAGGGGGATATGGGCGGCGCGGGCTGTCCCGGCTGGAAGGTACCGGCCGTACCGGCGGTTTCTGCAGTACCGGCGGCTTCTGCAGTACCGGCGGCTTCTGCAGTACTGGCGGCTTCTGCAGTACCGGCGGCTACGGCGGGTCCTGTGGCTGGTGAAACATCGGCTCCCTGCTCGTCGATGGCGCCTATCACCGCACCTATCTTAACGGTCTCCCCCTCCTGGACCAGGATGGAGAGGATGCCGTCCGCGTCCGCGTTCACCTCAAGGGTCACCTTGTCCGTCTCGATCTCGCAGAGCGGCTCATCCTTAGCCACCCGCTCGCCGTTACCCTTAAGCCACCTGGCGATGAGCGCTTCGAACACGGATTCACCAACTGCCGGCACCTTTATTTCCATAACACCCCCAAGCTTTCATCGAGCTACTGAATGCATCTGCCAGCGTTTGTCTCACCTCGAACCAACCCAGGTGGCACCTCCCTCGCCCTCCGGGAGAGGGCCGGGGTGAGGGAGCCGGGGGAGAGGGATTCAGTGGGAAGATCTTGGGAGCTGTGGTCGCTTCAGGAGATCTGCAGCGCCTCGGTGACGATGCGCTCCTGCTCCACCCGGTCCAGCCTGTGGGAGCCTGACGCGGGGGCCGCGGCATCGGGCCGCCCGACGTAGCGCGGTTCCGTCCCGAGCAACTCCGCGAGCGGATTGCGGATGAAGCGCCAGGCACCCATGTTGCACGGCTCCTCCTGTACCCAGCTGAAACGCGTCCCGTCCCGGTACCGGCCCAGTTCCTCCCGGAGCTGCTCGGAGGCAAGCGGGTAGAGCTGCTCCACCCTGAGAAGCGCCGTCCCCTTCACCTGGTCCTTCACTATCCGCTCCAACAGGTCGTAGTAGATCTTCCCGGTACAAATGAGGACCTGCTGCACGGAACCCGGATCCGCGGGGTCGGCTATCACCTCGCGAAACGCTCCCGAGGCAAGATCCTCCAGGGTGGAAACGCAGAGCGGGTGCCGCAGCAGGCTCTTCGGGGTGAACAGGACCAGGGGTTTGCGGAAGCTCTGCAGCATCTGCCGTCTCAGCACATGAAACAGCTGGGACGGGGTGCTCGGGTAAACGATCTGCAGGTTGTCGGCTGCCGACAGGACGAGAAAGCGCTCGATGCGGGCGCTGGAATGCTCAGCCCCCTGCCCCTCGTAGCCGTGGGGGAGCATCAGGACCAGTCCGCTGGAGCGCTCCCACTTCGCCTCGCCGCTCGCGATGAACTGGTCGATCATCACCTGGGCGCCGTTGGCAAAGTCGCCGTACTGGGCCTCCCAGACCGTGAGCGCCTCCGGCGCCTCCAGGGAGTAGCCGTAATCGAACCCCATCACGGAGTATTCGGCAAGCATGCTGTCGTAGGCGCGAAAGCTCGCCCCCCCCTCCGCCACGCTGGCCAGAG
>DATCHY010000048.1:0-2164 GCA_036508065.1 Geomonas sp.
CCGGCTCCTGGAGTTCGACCCGCAGACCTTCGGCTTCAAGCGCGGCAGGGACAACCCGCTCGACACCGATCTCGTGGTCCTGGACGAGTCCTCCATGGTAGACGTCGTGCTGATGAACAAGCTCCTGCCGGCGGTCCCCGACGCGGCCGCGCTGGTGATCGTGGGCGACGTTGACCAGCTCCCCTCCGTCGGGCCGGGTTGCGTCCTCGCCGACATCATCGAGTCGGGCGCCATCCCGACGGTCCGGCTCACCGAGATCTTCCGGCAGGCGGCCAGCTCCCGGATCATCGTGAACGCCCACCGCATCAACCGCGGCGAGATGCCGCTCAAGGAGGAGGGAAAAGAGCTCACCGATTTCTACTTCATCCCCGCTCTGACACCCGAGGATATCCACGCCAAGCTGCTGCAGGTTGTCACCGAGCGCATCCCGAAGCGCTTCGGTCTGCACCCGGTCCGGGACATCCAGGTGCTGACGCCGATGAACCGGGGAGGGCTCGGGGCGCGCTCCCTGAATGCCGAGCTGCAGCAGGCGCTGAACGGCAAGGCAGAGCCGAAGGTCACCCGCTTCGGCACCAGCTTCGCCCCCGGCGACAAGGTGATCCAGACCGTCAACAACTACGACAAGGAGGTCTTCAACGGCGACATCGGCAGGATCGTGACGCTCGACCTCGACGAGGGGACCCTTGCCGTGGAGTACGACGAGCGGCTGGTCCAGTACGAGTTCGGCGAGCTGGACGAGATCACCCTGGCGTACGCGACCAGCATCCACAAGAGCCAGGGGTCCGAGTACAGCGCCGTGGTGATACCGCTTGCCATGCAGCACTACACCATGCTGGAGCGAAACCTGATCTACACGGCGGTCACCCGCGGCAAGAAGCTGGTGGTCGTCATCGGCGAGCCGAAGGCCCTGGCCATGGCGGTGAAGAACCACAAGTCCCACCGGCGGCTCACCAAGCTGGCCGGCAGGATCACGGTAACGCAGAGTAAGACTTAATAAACAAGCCGTAGCCACGGAGTTATAGGCACAACCAACAAATCCCGCCAAGCACTATTGACATGGGGAATAATATTCTCTAGACTCATCTCAAATGACCCGCCTACATCATAACCGAAATTGGAAAATCGAAGTCTTTGGCCGAGAGCACGGCGTTCCTCATTTCCATCTGCGGTGGCCTGATGGACGGGCATCCATAGGTATTGAAACTCTTGAGGTCATTATCGGGACTCCTCCAACGGGTATTCTGGCCGAGGCCCGTACTTGGGCATGGGAAAATAGGGAACAGATATGGACAGAGTGGCGAAAACTGAATCGGAGATAAGGTTATGAATCAACAAACAATTAAATCCGTTACTGCTGACGCACCGTCGCTTTTAACAATATTGTGGCGTTCTGGGAAGCATGTGAAGGTCGATGTAACAGAGTATCTCGACTCACCTGGGTACGAAAAACTAAAGGAGCCGATGTTCTTTGAAACCGCTGCAGTCGAAGAATGGGGGCATGGGATAGAGTGGGCAGATGGTGAAATTGGAATGGACGCAGATTCCCTCTACAGGCTGGGAAGGGAACAGGCTGGTGTTGCCTATCCTGTGACCGAGTTCAATGCCTGGATGGAGCGTAACTCCCTTTCTCTCAGCGCTGCGGCCAAAGCGCTCGGCATTACACGCCGAACAATAGTGTAGTATCATGGCGGTCACAAGCCGATCCCCATATACATCAAGCTTGCCTGTATCGGGTGGGAAACTCTTCACTTGCAGCACGCAGCGTGAGAGCGTCGAAAACGTGCTTATATAAGTAGTTAACCGGCTTTTTGTTTTACCGTCTGTTCGATTTATCCCTGTCCTCCGTGTCTCCGTGGCGCCCAAGGTTTTTGTAGCATTTCCCCGGAGTAATCATGCTCATCATCGTCGAATCGCCGACCAAGGCGCGAAAAATACAGTCGATCCTCAAGTCGAAGACGATGTCAACGATCGGGCACTTCAAGGACCTCCCCGAATCGTCGATCGGCGTCGACCTTGAGAGCTACCAGCCCACCTTCGTCTATCATGAGAAGAAAAAGAACCTCCCCCGCGAGCTGCGCGAGGCGGCCCGCGGCGAGACCGTCATGCTCGCCGGCGACCCGGATAGATTATTACGCCACAAAATTTCTCACTTACTGACCGACCG
>DATCHY010000049.1:0-9157 GCA_036508065.1 Geomonas sp.
AGCGGCATGAAGGGGATGGGGACCGCCAAAAAGATCCTGAGCGCGGGACGGCTTCTGTACGGTTACAGCCAGTCGCGCAAGATCCTGAAGGATTTCCGCCCCGACTTGGTGCTCGGCGTGGGCGGCTACGCCTCGGCGCCGCTGGTCCTCGCTGCGCGCGGCATGGGGATCAGGCGTTTCATCCATGAGCAAAACGCCGCCCCCGGGCTCACCAACAAGATACTGGGCCGCTTCGTGGACGGCGTCTTCATCTCGATGGCCGAGTCGGCAAGCTTCTTTCCCAAGAAGATCACCCAGATGACCGGCAACCCGATCCGCAAGGAGATCCTCTGGGGCTTTCAGGAGCGGGTCCGCAGCCTGGGGGATAACTTCAGCGTACTGGTCTTCGGCGGGAGCGCCGGTGCCCATCGGATTAACACCGCGCTCGTCGATGCGCTCCCGTTCCTGGAAGGGGTGAAGGGGAGGCTGCGGATCACGCATCAGACCGGCGAGAAGGACCTGGTGCAGGTGCGCGACGGCTACCGGGCCCGCGGTTTCCAGGCGGTCGTTTCCAGTTTCATCGAGAACATGTCGGCGGCCTACGGGGCGGCGGACCTGGTGATCTGCCGGGCCGGGGCCACCACCATCGCCGAGGTGACCGCCTGCGGCAAGGGGTGCATCTTCATTCCCTTCCCGTATGCCGCGGACGACCACCAGAGGAAAAACGCCGAGTCGCTTCTGAACCACGGGGCCGGTTTCATGATACTGGAAGAGGACCTGACGGGCGAGGCCCTGGCGCGGGAGATACTCGAGCTGATGGAGCACCCTGAGAGGCTTTCCGAGGTCGAGAGGAACGCGCGCAGCCTGGCGCAGCTCGATGCGGCCCAGGCGATAGTCTCGGCTATGACGGAGAAACAGGTTGAGGTTAAGGTTAAGGTTGAGAAAAACCAGGGTTAAATTGAGGTTAATGTAGAGGGGGTTCTTAACCTCAGCCTGCGAGCAGGGCGAGCGAAAACCTTAACCTGTTACAAGGCGACCAAAGGGAGCTAGCGTGTACGGAAAGATAGAGAAGATACATTTCGTCGGAATCGGCGGGATCGGCATGAGCGGCATCGCCGAGGTGCTCCTGAACCTGGGCTACAAGGTGTCCGGCTCGGACCTGCGGGCCTCGGAGATCACGGAACGGCTCGCGTCCTTCGGTGGGGAGATCTTTTTCGGCCATGCCAAGGAGAACGTGGCGAACGCGGACGTGGTGGTGATCTCGAGCGCCGTGCACGACGACAATCCGGAGGTCGTCGAGGCGCACCTCAGACTGATCCCGGTGATACCGAGGGCCGAGATGCTCGCCGAGCTGATGCGCATGAAGTACGGCATCGCGGTTGCCGGCACCCACGGCAAAACGACCACGACCTCGATGGTGGCGACGCTCCTCTCCAAGGGTGGCATCGATCCGACCATCGTCATCGGCGGCAGGCTCAATTCGATCGGGACCAACGCCAGGCTCGGGCAGGGACAGTTCCTGGTCGCCGAGGCTGACGAGTCGGACGGCTCCTTTTTGTTGCTCTCCCCGACCATCGCGGTCGTTACCAACATCGATGCGGACCACCTAGACTTCTACAGCGGGATCGAGGAGATCAAGGATACCTTCGTCGAGTTCATCAACAAGGTTCCCTTCTTCGGCCTGGCCGTCCTCTGCCTGGACAACGCCAACGTGGCGGAGATACTGCCGCGGGTGAAGAAGCGCTTCACCAGCTACGGACTCTCGGCCCAGGCGGATTTCAGGGCGACCGAGGTGCGGCTCTCCGGTTTCACCACCACATTCGTGGCGCACCACAGGGGGGTGCGTCTCGGCGAGATCACCTTCGCCATGCCGGGCGCCCACAACGTGCTGAACGCCCTGGCGGCAATCGCGGTCGCCATGGAGCTGGACATACCGTTCGAGACGATCCGCGACGGCTTCGCCTCCTTCGGCGGGGTAGGGCGCCGCTTCCAGATGAAGGGCGTGGCGAACGGCGTCATGGTGGTGGACGACTACGGTCATCACCCGACCGAGGTGCGGGCGACGCTCGCGGCCGCCAAGTCCGGCTGGGAGGACAGGAGGCTGGTCGTGGTGTTCCAGCCGCACCGCTACACGAGGACCAAGGAACTCTTCGAGGAGTTCGTCACGGCGTTCCATGACGCGGACGTCCTGATCCTTACCGACATCTACCCGGCGGGCGAGGC
Source organism: Geomonas sp. (assembly GCA_036508065.1). Taxonomy (GTDB): domain Bacteria; phylum Desulfobacterota; class Desulfuromonadia; order Geobacterales; family Geobacteraceae; genus Geomonas. Next base: position 2,203 of record DATCHY010000049.1, read on the forward strand.
GCCGATCGAGGGGGTGAGCGCCGAGGCTCTGAGCGGGCGGATCCGCAGGCACGGTCAGAAGGATGTCACCTGGATCTCTGAGCGCGAGAAGCTCTACGAACACCTGGAACGCGTGCTGCAGCCGGGGGACATCCTGCTGACGCTCGGCGCCGGCAGCGTCTGGCAGGTCGGTGAGATCATGCTGGAGCGTCTGACCGCGGCAGGGGAGGCCTGATCTTGTATCGAGAGGGGCTGGACAGGGTAGTTCGCGAGATGCGCGGCGAGGCGAAGAGGGACGAGCCGATGGCGGCGCACACGGCGCTTCGGATCGGCGGGCCAGCCGACCTTTTCATCGAGCCCGATGACCTGGACGACCTGAGATGCGCACTGGAGATCCTTGCCGCCGAGGGTATTCCGTACTTCGTGATCGGCGGCGGCTACAACCTGCTGGTACGGGACGGCGGATTCAGGGGGTGCGCGATCTCGCTCAGGCGGCTCGACACCCTGAAGCCCCTGCCCGGCGCACGGCTCGAGGTCGGCGCAGGTGTGACCAACGGGATGCTCTGCAGGGTGGCGGCGGAGAGTTGCCTGGGCGGCGTCGAGTTTCTCTGCGGCATACCGGGAAGTTTCGGGGGGGCCCTCGCCATGAACGCGGGTGCCCATGGCTGCGAAACCCTGCGGCGGGTCGAGAGCCTCGTCACACTGCGCGGCGACGAGATCGTGGCGCGAAAGGGGGGGGAGCTGGAGTTCGGTTACCGTTACCTGAAGCTCCTCCCCGGGGAGATCGTCATCTCGGCCAGGTTGCGCATGGAACCGGCGGAGCGGCGCGAAATAGAGGAGCGCATGGCCGGCTACCTCTCCCACAGGGGCGGCTCGCAGCGGGTCGCGTTTCCCAGCGTCGGCTCCTTCTTCAAGAACCCGCCGGGCCAGCAGGCCTGGCGCCTGATAGATCAGGCCGGGCTGCGGGGCGTAAGCGTCGGGGGAGCCCAGGTCTCAGAGGTGCACGCGAATTTCCTGGTCAACAGGGGAGGGGCGAGCGCTGCCGATTTTCTGGCACTTGCCGCGCTCGTGAAGGTGCGGGTGCAGGAGACGAGCTCGGTGGAGCTGGAAGAGGAAGTGCGCGTCATCGGTGAAGGGTAACGCTCGGTTTGCGCTTGACTGAGTCCCCCTTTGCAAAGGGGGGTGACACCGGGAACCGGAGTGATGGAAATAACAGCCTCAGAAAAGGATTTTGTCATGACGGTCGAGGAACTTACAGCAAAGAAGATAGGTGTGCTGATGGGTGGGCTTTCCGCGGAGCGGGAGGTGTCGCTGAAAAGCGGCGCCGCGGTCCTGGCGGCGCTCCAGTCGCGTGGATACCGCGCGGTCGGCATAGACGTCGGGCGTGATCTTCCGGCAAGGCTTATGGCCGAAGGGGTCGAGGTCGCCTTCATCGCGCTGCACGGCCGCTTCGGCGAAGACGGGTCGGTACAGGGTCTCCTGGAGATAATGGGAATACCCTACACCGGATCCGGCGTGCTCGCGAGCGCCCTTGCCATGAACAAGGTCTACTCCAAGGGGGTGTTCCGGTCGGCCGGACTCACCGTCGCCCCCTACCAGGTGCTGCGCCGGGGCGAAAAGCCCGCCACCTCCTTTGCGCTGCCGGTGGTGGTCAAGCCTTCACAGGAGGGCTCTTCCGTCGGGGTGAGCATCGTCCGGGACCTGAGCCGCATGGACGCCGCCCTTGCCGAGGCCTTCACCTATGACGAGGAAATCCTGGTGGAGCGTTTCATCGACGGTCGCGAGGTACAGGTAGGAATCCTGGAGGGGCGGGCGCTCGGAGCCATCGAAATCGTGCCGAAAGGCGAGTTCTACGACTTCGAGGCGAAGTATACCCCCGGCATGGCCGACCATATCCTTCCGGCACGGCTTCCCGCTGCTGTCTATGCGGATGTGCTTCGGGCCGGGGAACTGGCGCACGCGGCCCTTGGCTGCGATTGCTACAGCCGGGTCGATTTCCTGGTGACCAGTGGGGGGGAGAGCTACATTCTCGAAGTGAATACCCTGCCGGGCATGACGGATCTGAGCCTGCTCCCCGACATAGCCCGTGGGGCGGGAATCGAATTCCGCGAACTGGTAGAGCGTGTACTGCTCGCCGCGAGGCTCAAAATCAATTGACAATTGACAATTGACAATGGACAAGGTGAACCCTTGAACTCTGAACATTCGCCTTAACCTTAACCTTAACCTTAACCTGGATTTTACCGGTCTCCCATGCGCGATCTGCAACCGAAAAAACAGCGCCAAGCACCGCAAAACCGGGTGAAAAAGGCGTCGAAAAAGCACAAACCGGTCAACTGGCGCCCGATCCTCACCTGGCTCTCCAGGGGGGTCGGCGCCGTTGCGGTCTGCGCCGTCCTCGGCTTCGGAGGCTTGCAGCTCTATCGGCTGGTGTCGCGCACCACCTTCCTGCGCCTGGAAACCATCGAGGTCTCGCCGCTCAAAAGACTCACCAGAGGCGAGATCGTGAATCTTGCCGGGGTCAAACCGGGCGATGCCATGCTCGGACTGAAACTGCAGGGGGTCGTGGAACAGCTCTCCAAAAATCCTTGGATCGAGCAGGTCCACGTCAGGCGCAACTTCCCGCATACCCTTTCAATTTCGCTCTCCGAGCGGTTGCCGCTCGCGGTTGCCAACGTCGGCTCCCTCTACTATCTCGACGCCAAGGGTGAGTTGTTCAAGTCGCTCGTCGAAGGGGACCGGCTCGACTACCCGCTCATCACCGGGGTGAACGGGGTCGACCTGGAAAAGGATCCGGCCGGCAGCAAGGAGGCGCTGAAAACCGCGCTCCTCCTGATCGACCGCCTGAAGAGCGGGACCGTCTTCACCCTGAAGGACGTCTCGGAGATCCATTACGACAAGGGATACGGCTTCACCCTGTTCACCATGCAGGGCGGGGTCCCGGTTAAACTCGGAAACGGCGGGTTCTCCGAGAAGCTTACGCGCCTAAGCGGCATCTACCGGGAGTTGCAGCCCCAGATGCAGGCGCTCGACTACATCGATCTGGATTACGGCGACAAAATCATAGTTAAAAAAGTGTAGGTATAAAGGGGGGAGCATGTCCGGTAAAAGGGATAATCTGATCGTAGGGCTCGACATCGGCACGACCAAGATCTGCGCCATCGTGGGGAATCTGACGGAGGAGGGGATCGACATCGTCGGGATCGGCACCAGCCCCTCCAAGGGTCTCAGGAAGGGGGTGGTGATCAACATAGAGAGCACCGTCGCCTCCATCAAGAAGGCCATCGAGGAGGCGGAGCTGATGGCCGGCTGCGAGATCAAGTCGGTCTACGCTGGAATCGCCGGCGGGCACATCAAGGGGTTCAACTCCCAGGGGGTGATCGCCATCAAGAACCGCGAAGTCTCCCCCGAGGATGTGAAAAGGGTCATCGAGGCGGCCAAGGCGATCGCCATCCCGATGGACCGCGAGGTGATTCACATCCTGCCCCAGGAATTCATCATCGACGACCAGGACGGCATCCGCGAACCGCTCGGCATGAGCGGGGTCCGTCTGGAGGCGAAGGTGCACATCGTGACCGGCGCCGTGGCGAGCGCCCAGAATATCGTCAAATCCTGCAACCGGGCGGGGCTCGAGGTGGCGGACATCGTCCTTGAACAGCTTGCCTCCTCCGAAGCGGTCCTCTCGGCAGACGAGAAGGAACTCGGCGTGGCGCTGGTCGACATCGGCGGCGGCACCACCGACATCGCCATCTTCGTGGACGGCGCCATCAAGCACACCTCGGTGCTCTCGCTGGGCGGCAACCACCTGACCAACGACATCGCCGTGGGCCTTCGGACCCCGATGGCCGAGGCCGAGCGGATCAAGCAGAAATACGGCTGCTGCCTCTCCTCGCTGGTCGGCAAGGACGAGACCATCGAGGTGCCGAGCGTCGGCGGCAGAAAGCCGCGCGTCCTCTCTCGCCAGCTGCTGTGCGAGATCCTGGAGCCGCGCGTGGAGGAGATCTTCACCCTGGTGAACCGGGAGATCGTGAAGAGCGGCCTAGAGGACCTGATCGCCTCGGGCGTCGTCATCACCGGGGGGAGCACGATACTTGAGGGGATGCCGGAACTGGCCGAACAGATCTTCAACCTGCCGGTGCGGCGCGGCCTGCCGCAGAGGATCGGGGGGCTGATCGATGTGGTCAATTCGCCGGTTTATGCCACCGGAGTCGGACTCGTGGTCTACGGCAGCAAGAACGTCGGGGTGCACGAATTCCCCACCGCGCAGAGCGACGACACGGTGTTCAGGCGGGTGAGCCACAGGATGAAGGAGTGGTTCGGGGAGTTCTTTTAGAAAAACGTCATTTGACGCATTTTCGTCTTCCAATAAAGACAGAAAAGATGTATAAAAACGCTAATATTATTGATTTTCCGCCGGGGGGCGCGATAAGGGGGGTGGGGCCATGTTTCAGTTCGATGAGAGCATCGACCAGAGTGCGAAGATTAAGGTGATTGGGGTTGGCGGTAGCGGCGGAAACGCAGTTAACACCATGATAACGAGCGGAGTCACCGGGGTCGATTTCATCGTGGCGAACACGGACGCCCAGGCGCTCAGGATGTCGAAGTCGCCGGTAAAGATACAGATCGGAACCCTGCTGACCAAGGGTCTGGGAGCCGGTGCCAATCCGAATGTGGGCCGCGAGGCCGCGCAGGAGGACAAGGAGAAGCTGAGCGAGGCGCTTAAGGGCGCCGACATGATCTTCGTCGCCGCCGGCATGGGGGGCGGCACCGGAACCGGCGCGGCACCGATCATCGCGGAAGTTGCCCGTGAGCACGGCGCGCTCGTCGTCGGTGTGGTCACCAAGCCATTCACCCGCGAGGGGAGGCAGCGCCTGGCCAAGGGCGAGGACGGCATCAAGGAGCTGAAGAAGCACGTAGACTCCCTGATCGTGATCCCGAACGACCGTCTCCTCGGTCTGGCCGGCAAGTCCATGTCGATCCTGGACGCCTTCAAGCCTTCCGACGACGTACTGCGCCAGGCGGTGCAGGGGATCTCGGACCTGATCACCCAGTCCGGCCTGATCAACGTCGACTTTGCCGACGTCAGGGCGATCATGAGCGAACGCGGCATGGCTATGATGGGCATTGGCCTCGGCAGCGGCGAGAACCGTGCAGTCGACGCGGCGGTAAAGGCCATCTCCAGCCCGCTCCTGGAGGATATCGACATCTCCGGGGCCAAAGGGGTGCTGGTGAACATCTCCGGCTCCGCATCCATGACCATGGACGAGTTCGACGCTGCGAGCAGAATCATTCATGAGAAGGTGCACGAGGACGCCAACATCATCATCGGTCTGGTGATCGACGAGTCACTGGGCGAAACCATCAAGATCACCGCCATTGCGACCGGCTTCGGCGACCGCTTCGATCTGGAGAAGGGGCGCCACGAGCTGAAGAACGTCTCCACCATCGTAAAGCAAAGCGAGATAAACCGCGAGATTCCGACCTTCATCCGCGAGAAGCAGCAGCGCGACACGCAGGTCAGGCAGCGCAGCTTTCTGATGGACGACGAGGACCAGTACGACATTCCGACCTTCCTGAGAAAGTCCGTCGACTAGAGAAAACGAGAATTTAGCCGACCAGGTTTAACATAAAGCCCGGCCCCCCTTTCAGGGAGGCCGGGCTTTTTTGCGCGCGCTATGCTCAAGCCCAAAAGAACTCGGTCTGATTCAGGAATCCAGAAAATCGACCCATTTTACCCGCAATGTCGCCACCCCGAACTCCTCCTCGACGACCCCCTTTAACAGGTAGGGCCGTCGCTGCGAGAGTTTGCGGCAGAACCTGGCGTAGACGTCCGGGAAGAAGGTGGCGTCGAAAATAGCCGTCACGTCCTCGAAGGAGATGAATTCCATCGGCCGCCCGTTCCTGTCTTCCACCGTCTTGGTGGTAATCCACCACCCCACCATGGTCACCCATTTCCCGGAAAAACGGATCAGCTCGGAAGCCCTGATCGGCTTGTGCCGCAGCCAGGCCTCCTTGTAAAGGGTGAGCGGATGCTGGGAAACCAGGAAGCCGAGGCTCTCCACCTCCTGCCGCAGCACCATCCTGGCGTCGTATGCCGGGGCCTGCGGGAGCTCCGTTTTCTGCTCGAAAAGGAGCCCCGTCGACTGCTGCTGGAAATGAAGGAGCTCCCAAAGCAGGGTCGGGCGCTTTTCCTTCCCCTCCAGGCTGTCGAAGCAGCCGGCCTTCACCAGGCGCTCCGTATCGGAGCGGGCCGCGTTCACCCGTCCCAGGAAGTTCTGGAAGGAGGTGAATTTCCCCCTCTCTTCCCTCTCCCTCCGCAGTCTCTCGGCGCAGTCCCTGGTGAGCCCGTCGATCTGCATCAGACCCACCCGCAAAGTCTTTTCCAGGCCGGTATAGCGGTGCTCGCTCTCATTGATGTCTGGGGGGAGGATGGCAAGGCCGAGCCTGCGGCTCTCAGAAATATAGGCAAAGGCGGAATAGTATCCGCCCTGGTTGGAGATCACGGCCGCCATGAACGCCGCCGGATGATGTGCCTTCATGAAAGCGGCCTTGCCGCTCAGTAGCGCGTAGCTTGCCGAATGCGGCTTGCAGAAGGAATAGCCGGCAAAGGAGAGGATCTGCTCCCATACCCCTTCGAGGACCTTTTCCGTGACGCCTCGCTCGGCCCCGCCGGAAAAGAACAGCTCCCGGTAGTCTGCCAGTTTCTTTTCACGGTGCTTTTTGGTGATCACCTTGCGGAGCTGGTCCCCATCGACCGCCGAAAAGCCGGCGAGCTCCATGGCGATCTGGGTTATCTGCTCCTGATAGATCGCGATGCCGAAGGTTTCATCCAGCACGCTCGCGAGCAGAGGATGGAGATGTGCCCATTTTTTCCCCTGCAGCCTTGCCAGGTACTCCTGGATGAAGCTGTTTGCGGCGGGCCTGATGATGGAGGATGCCTGCACCAGCACCTCGAAGATGTCGAGAGCGAAGGTCT
>DATCHY010000050.1:0-3536 GCA_036508065.1 Geomonas sp.
CGTCGTCAGCCCCGGCTCCTGCTGGCGTGCGAAATCCTTGAGATCCTCGACGATCACCTTGACCCGGCGCGAGCCTTCCAGCATCTGGTTCATCAGGCGGGGGAGCGCTTCCCGCATCCGGGAGTAGCGCAGGCCGGCGAAATCGAAATCCCCGTGGGCCTTGAAATGCTCCTCCATAATCGGCTCGGCGTCCTGAAACGCCTCCATCATCACCGGCATGTTGAGCAGGATCAGGCCGTTCGGATTGTTGATCTCGTGGGCCACCCCGGAAACCAGGATGCCCAGGGCCGCCATCTTGTCGGCCTGGACCAGTTGCTGCTGACGGTTGCGCAGTTCCTCCTCGGCATGGCGGCGCTCGGCAACCTCGCGGGTCAGTTCGGCGGTCCGTGCCGCCACCTCGCGCTGCAAGGTCCGCGACCAGAGAACCACACCCCCCATGAGCAGCATCAGCGGGCCGACGATGATCGCCCCGTACTTGAATGCCTGTCGCCAGCTTATGCCGGGAGGCTCCAGGACGCCGAGCCATTTGTTGTAGATCCGCTGGTATTCGCCCGTGTTCTTGAGGATGGCCAGGCCTTCGTTGAAACGGGCCAGCAGGGCCGCATTCCCCTTTTTGACGGCGAAGCAGTAGTTCTGGGCGGAGACCGGATCGCCCACGGCCTCCAGGTTGGAGAGCCCGAGTTCGCGGATCAGGTACAAGCCGGGCAGCTTTGCCATCAGCGCGAAGTCGTGCTTGCCCGATGCGAGGAGGCGCAATACGCCCGCATGGGTCTCAGCCTGGATGATCCTGGCGCCGACCTTGTGGGCAATCAGGAACTCCTGCATGATCCCGTCGCTGAGGACCACGACCTCCTTGCCGCGCAGGTCGGCGAGGGTAGGGGACTTCGCTTCGCCGCGGCGGGCGAAAAGGGAGTGATGGACGATGGTGTGCGGCGGGGAGAAATCGGCAGCCAGCGCCCGGTCATCCGAGTAGGACATCCCCTCCAGCACGTCGACCTTGCCGGCTTGCAGGGCGTGGCGCATTTCGGCCCAAGCGCCGAGACGGATCTCCAGGTTCAGACCCATGACCCTGGCAATGGCCCTGGTCAACTCCACGTTGTAGCCGGCCGGGTTGCCGTAGTTGTCGAGGAACTCGTAGGGAGGGTAGCTCCGGTCGCCGCCGACGACTACGACCGCTCTCTCCGTCGCCCCTCCCTGCACAGCGGCAGAAGCCGCCATCGAGGTGAGCCAGAGCATTGTGGCTGCTATGATGACGAGAGGAGTTCTGATCATGCGGTCTCCGCGGTTTCCGTATGCGGCTTGCAGTATCCGACCCTAAAGTGTTACCACAAAAGTGAAGTTTTCACACCGTCCGGGACTACCATCCCAGCGCCAGTTTCGTTCCCAGCACTCCGCCCAGGGTCAGAAAAAGTGTCCGGACCAACCGGTACCCTTTGCGGCTTCCCGCCCGCGAACCGAAATACGCCCCCAGCATGGAACCGGCCGTGGAGGGGAGCACCAGCCTGCTGTCGGCAAAGCCGGCGGAGGTGTAGACGGCCACGGCGAAGCAGTTCCAGGTGAAGGCGCTCAGGTAGTAGTAGCCAAGAGCGGTGAGCAGGGGGAATCCCCGGGCCTTTGACAGCAAAAGTGAGGTGAACAGGCCGTTCCCAGAGCCGAAAAACGATTCGTAAGCACCCAGCGGGAACGCCAGCAGGCCGGTCAGCCAGCGCGGCAGACACGGCGCCGCTTCCGTGCGACCAAGCGATGGATTGAACGCAACCACCACGACCAGACAGATGATGATAAGGCCGATGACACGCTGCAGGGTAGGTCCATCGATGCGGCGCACGATCAGGGTACCGGCATAGGCACCGGCAAGCCCGAAGCAGACCATGGTTCTTATCAGCGGCCAGTCGAACACTCTGCCCTTGAGATAATTGCGTGCGGCGATTAACGTCCAGGCGGCGCCGTTGGCCTGGTTGGAAGCAATCGCAACCGGCAGGGGGAATCCGAGGGAGAGCCAGACCGGGGTCGTCAGCATTGCAGAGCCTGCGCCGCTCATGGAACTGAGCAGAGAGGCCAGGAACGCGACAGAAAAGATGATCAGGATTTGCATAGGCGTTAGCGGGCCTTCCACAGTCTGGTTAGGTGCAGAGTGTACACTTGTTTTTACCCGGATTGTGGAGCATAAGCCGAGAGAGCGGAAGGGAGCAGGCCGTTCCGGGAGTTGACGATCACTGTTAGGGGGACGGAATTAGTGTAGTGTGTCAGAGACTTTCTTTCCATCCAGTGTACGGACATCATAGGCGGCAGGCTGCATGGTGACGCCAAAGATCTTGCGCAGGTTGTTGTCGACGGCACCGATCACGATATCGAATTCATCGGCGCTATTCACTGTGCCGCGCATCACGTTTTCTTTCAGACCGTTATCGCGCTCAACGAAGTGTGCCCACTCAATCGTGCCATCCACCTTTTTCTTCGCCAGAAGCTTGTATATGCCGACCTGCGGGATGTGCGCAGTCGCCCGTCCTGCGAGGATATCTTCGCCTTTCTCCAGGGTCATCACGGCGTTTTTGGAGTGACTCTTTTTCATGGTTTTCCTCCTTTTTAGGGCTTATCATCCAGGCGGCGGTCGTAGTAGGGGTAGGCATCCCTACCTATCATCACTGCCTGCTGTAGTTCACGATACGTTCCACATGGATAGCCGTCGTATTCAAAAACGGGATGCCAAATTCGCTTTTATCGAGGATCAGCGGCAATTCGGTGCAGCCGAGAATGACAGCGTCGATCTTTTCCCGAGCTATCATACGCTCGACAACCGCCAGAAGCCCTTTTCTCGTGTCGTCAGTAATGATCCCGAGTTCGATTTCGTGCATCAGCCTGTCATTGATATAGTCCTGGTCGCACGAAGGAGGTACCACAACCGAGATGCCCTGGGCGGAAAATGGTGCAGAGAAGAAGTTCGCCTCCATGGTGAACTTTGTTCCCAGCAGGCCGACTTTTTTCAGCCCGAGTTCCCTTGTCTTGTCCAGCGTCGCCGTGACGATGCTCAAGAAGTGTAGTCCGTTACTTGATGCGGTTGTGGAGAAAGTAAGTAAGGCAGGCCTCCCGAGCTACTTGTTTTCGGCAGGGGGCGCTTCACCAGGCAGCTGAATTTCCCGCGCGTTCGCCTTCTTCATTATGGTGATGGTCTTCTCTTTTACCGCCAGGGCGTCGGTGACGACATGCTCGACGTAGGCCTTGTACAGAAAGACAAAGACCCCAAGGAAAAAGGAGAGGTAGATCAGCTTGGAGAGTTGCGTCGAGGGGACCAGTGCGGTCAGTTTGACGACGACTAGAAATGACGCCAGAATCGCGACGAGGTAGGCGAGTGGTTTGAACCAGACATAGCGTGCGGTGAGCGCCGCGAATTTTCCCGCATTTTCCGCAGCCGGTGCCGTGGATGACGCCTCGGGCGCACTGCTTTCTTCCTGCGGGGGCGCGGATTGTTGCTGTTTGCTTGTGCCCGTATCCTTTTTCGTCTGGGCATCATCACGTATCACCTTCATGCGGGAACG
>DATCHY010000051.1:0-2626 GCA_036508065.1 Geomonas sp.
CGGGGGGAGAGGGGGTTATGCTGAAGGCGTGCTAAATTGCGCCCGCCGGCTTAGCGCCCCGTGTGCCCGAAGCCGCCGGCGCCGCGCGAGCTTTCCGCCAGTTCCTCGACCTCCAGGAAACGGGCCCTCTCGAAGCGGGCAAAGACCAGTTGGGCGATCCGCTCGCCGTCGGTGACGGTGAACGGCTCGCTTCCCAGGTTGATCAGGATCACCCCGATCTCGCCCCGGTAATCGGCGTCGATGGTCCCCGGGGAGTTCACCAGCGCGATGCCGTGCCTTAGAGCCAGGCCGCTGCGCGGCCTCACCTGCGCCTCGTAGCCGGGCGGAATCTCCAGGGCGATGCCGGTCGGGACCAGCGCCCTCTCGCCGGGGTGGAGGGTGAACGCGCTGTCGAGGGAGGCGTGCAGGTCGACCCCCGCCGCCTGCTCGGTCATGTAGCCCGGGACGGGAGCGGGACGCAACCTTTTTATCTTCACCTCTATGCCGGGCATGTCAGACGATTATGTCCGAAAGTGCAAACTTGGGCGAGCCGACCCTTCCCAGCATGACCAGGGTGAGGGTGGAATTGTCGAGGAGTTCGCTGGCGAGCAGTTGGATGCTTTCCGAGCTGACGCGGTCGAAGCCGTCCATGATGTCGGAAAGCGGCAACGGTCCGTTGAAGTAGATCTCGTTCTTGGCAAGCCGGGACATCCTGTTGTCGCTCGACTCGAGCGAGAGGAGCAGGTTTCCCTTCAGCTGTTCGCGCGCGCCTTCGAGCTGCGCCTCGGGGACCGGCTCCACCTTGAACCGAGTGAGCTCCCTCAGCATGATCTCCAGCAGCTGCGCGCTGTTGTCCGGAGAGGCGCCCGCATAGACCACCAGCGACCCCGCGTCGGCGTGGGAAGCGATGTAGGAGTAGACCGAGTAGGCCAGCCCGCTCTTCTCGCGCACCTCCTGGAACAGCCGTGAGCTCATGGAGCCGCCCAGGATCGCGTTCATGATGAAGGCATCGTAGCGCTGCGGGTGGCTCTGCGGCACACCCTTGAGGCCGAGGCAGACATGCACCTGCTCCAGGTCCTTCTCGACCAGCTCGATCCTGCGCTGATAGACCGGCAGCGCCGATGCGGCGCCCCTGCCGTTACCTGCCGGGACCGCGCTCAGATGCTGCTGCAAAAGGAGGATCAGTTCGTCGTGTGTGAGGTTACCCGCCGCGCAAACGATGATGTCGTCGCCGCGGTACATCTGGTCCTTGTAGTCGACGATGGCATCTCGGGAGAGCCCGGAGACGCTTTCCGCGTCACCGAGGATCGACATGCCGAGCGGGTGACCCTGCCAGAAGTGCTGATGGAAGAGGTCGTGGATCAGATCGTCCGGCGTATCCTCCATCATGTTGATCTCTTGGAGCACCACGCGGCGCTCCTTCTCGATCTCTTCGGCGTCGAACTTGGAAAAAAGGAAAATGTCCGTCAGAAGGTCGACGGCACGGGGGAGGAATTTGTCCAGCACCTTGGCGTAATAGCAGACGTATTCGCGGCTGGTGAAGGCGTTGAGCACGCCGCCGACCGAGTCGATCTCCCTGGCAATGTCCAGGGAGCTGCGACGGTCGGTCCCCTTGAAGAGGAGGTGCTCGATGAAGTGGGCGACGCCGTTTGACTCCCGCCGTTCGTGGCGGGAGCCGTTGGCGACCCAGATGCCGATGGAAACGGAGCTGGCATACGGTATCCGCTCGGTAATGACGCGGATACCGTTATCAAGGATGGTTTTATTTATCATGGCTACACTATACCCTGAAACCCCAAAAATGCCAGTGCGGCCAGATATGCCGGTTTATTCCGTGAAGGTTGCGCCGAGCGCCTCTTTCCTGGAAAGCTTGATTTTCCCCTGCTTGTCGATGCCGATGCACTTCACCAGCACCTTGTCGCCCTCGTTCAGGACGTCGGTGACGTTTTTAACGCGCTCGGTGTCCAGCTCGGAGACGTGCACCAGGCCGTCGGTACCCGGAAAGATTTCCACGAAGGCGCCGAATTCCATGACCTTCTTGACGGTGCCCATGTAGAGTTTCCCTTCCTCGGCCTCAGCGGTCAGGTTGCGGATCATCTTGATGGCGAGGTCGCAGGCTTCCTTGTTGGTGCTGGCGATGTTGATCTTGCCGGTGTCGTCGATGTCGATGCTGACGCCGGTCGCCTCGGTGACGCTCCTGATGTTCTTGCCGCCGCTACCTATGACGTCGCGGATCTTGTCGGTCTTCACGTAGATGGTCGTGATGCGCGGGGCGAAGGTGGAGAGGTCGCCGCGGGCGGCGGTGATGGTCTTCGCCATTTCGCCGAGGATGTGGATCCTGCCGTCCTTGGCCTGTGCCAGCGCCGCCTGCATGATCTCGCGGGTCACGCCGCCGATCTTGATGTCCATCTGCAGCGCGGTGACGCCGGCAGCGGTGCCGGCCACTTTGAAGTCCATGTCGCCCAGGTGGTCCTCGTCGCCCAGGATGTCGGAGAGGATGGCGAACTCGTTCGCTTCCTTGATGAGGCCCATGGCGATGCCGGCTACCGGAGCCTTGATCGGGATGCCGGCGTCCATCATGGAGAGGGAGCCGCCGCAGACGGTCGCCATGGAGGAGGAGCCGTTACTCTCCGTGATGTCGGAGACG
>DATCHY010000052.1:0-4188 GCA_036508065.1 Geomonas sp.
CCGTCCTTGCGGAAAAGATTGTTGTCGTCCGTCTTGCGGGATATGCCGTCCTTCAGGGTATCGCAGACCGAGCATTCTCCTTCCGGCGCCAGGGAGCTGAGATCAGCGCAACTGCGAAAGAGATGGTGGGAGTCTTTTCCCAACACGTCGTCCTGCTCATAGCCAAGCATGGCCAGGGCGGCCGGGTTGATGAAGGTGCACAGGCCGAGAGTATCCACCCCGAAGACCCCCTCGCCCAGCGCCTCAAGCAAGGCCTGGGTCCGCCCCAGTTCGAGTTCCAACTGTTCGTGGGCCTGCTTTAACTCTGTAATGTCGGTGCGGATCGAGATGTAGCGCCAGGGGAGCCCCTGTTCGTCCAGGATCGGCACGATGGTGGCTTCGACCCAATAGTAACCGCCATCCTTCTTGCGGTTGCAGACAGTTCCCTGCCAGACGCGGCCGCTGGTGATCGTGGACCACATTTCCTGATACACGGAGTCGGGATGGATGCCTGATTTGACAATACGGTGGTTCTGGCCGATCAGTTCGCAGCGGCTGTAGCCGCTGATGGCACAGAACTTGTCATTAGCCTCGACAATAAAGCCGTGCTCGTCGGTTGCGCTGACAATGGCATGCTGATCAATGGCATGGCGCAGCTGATCGTAGCGGCTGGTATTGAGCTGCAGGTCGCAGACCTGGTGGTCCTGCCGTACGCCGTTCATTCCTTTCTGCATAAAAGTTCCTTTATCAATACCCTGCCAGAACAAGCAAGCCGTCAGTACCTGTTTCAGGCGCGGTCAGTGTGGGAGAAAAATCGCCAGCCACCCTTGCCGTTACGCTTCACCTCGTACATGGCATTGTCGGCAGCGGCAAGCAGCTGATCGCCATCGTCGCCGTCATCCGGGAATACGCTGATCCCGATGCTGGCGCCAATCAGCTCGGTTGTGCCGTTCGGCAGGGTTATGGGGCGTCGTAGCGCAGCCAGTATTTTTCCCGCCACCAGACCCGCATCTTCATAATGGCTGATGGTACCCAGAGCGACCGTGAACTCATCGCCCCCCATACGGCCGACTGTGTCCGAGAGCCGGACGGAATCCTGCAGCCGGGAGGCCGCCGTCTTCAGTACCAGGTCGCCGGCCTCATGGCCATAGCTGTCATTGATCTGCTTGAAACCGTCCAGATCAAGGTACATCAGGGCAAAACGCTGCGAGTTGCGGCGGGCAAGCTCCACGCTCTGGTCCAGACGATCCAGAAACATGCGCCGGTTGGACAGACCGGTCAGCATGTCGAAACGGGCCATATGCTCCAGTTGCTCCAGCATCATTTTCTTGTCGGTAATATTCTCCTTGACCGCAACAAAATGGGATATTTCGCCTTGGACATCGGTGATCGGAGAAATGGAGGCCGCCTCCCAAAACAGGCTGCCATCCTTGCGTTTGTTGTGAAATTCGCCCCGCCACACCTCACCCCGCATCAGGGTCTCCCACATATCGCGATAAAATTCCTCGGGCTGATCGCCACCCTTCAGGATCCTGGGGTTTTGACCAAGCGCCTCGTCCGGCCCATACCCGGTCAAACGGCTGAAGGCGGGGTTGACGTACTCGATAAGCCCTTTCTGATCCGTAATCACAATGGAGGCGGGGCTGTTCTCGACCGCAGAGGAAAGCATGCGCAACATCACGTCCGTCCGCTCCTGCAGGGCGAGCTGAGAGCGCAGACGGCGTGAGATACGCAGATAATATGCGGCCAGCACAATGGCAACGAGGAGGAAGAACGGCCCCAACACGGTAATTATCGGATATGAAGACAGGATTCTATGCACAACGATAGGATCGAACATTTTTTTCCTTTCATAGCCATCACTAAAGCAGTCGATTCTGCTGAATCAGGACAAAAAACAGCAGTTGCCATCATGCATATTCTCTACGATCCTTATCGGCCAAGACCTAACATGCTTTAGCATTTACTGGTTCAATCTATTTGTGTGAAGCTCATAACTAATACAATACAACAATTCGGTTCAGCAACAGTGCATCTGCCACCCCACCTCCCCCCACAGGCCTGTTCAAGCCAAGCTAGCGTAAGACCTGCGACATCATCCTGCGACTCATCCTAGACAACGGAGTGTTAGAGCGCCCCGCGCAACTCTTTTCAGTATCTCGCGCAGCTCCCGGAGAAACCAGGCCAAACCGCGCCTGCGAATGGTGCTGGTTTTTCCGGATCGGCACAGCGGTTAAAGACGAAGTTGCAAGTTATTTTGGGCACTTATGTATTCTACACCAGACAGCTATAAAACCTAAGATATTTGTTGACAATTCAACTCGATAAAACTATGCTTCTTTTACTCAATAATTGCACAGCGCATGACTACACAATTCCGGCAACAGATATCCTGCCGGCCAACCGGTGTAAGCGCCGCAGCAATCGCCCCAGTTGCAAACATGGAGAGCCCGTGAAGAACCTGGAACCTCAAGCAACAGTCCCGCAGCTTTCCGAAGACGCCCAGCCCGGGGAGATCCTTCAAAAAGGGCTGGCGGCGGCTGGGGGAGCCGTGCAGATCGCCTGCTCCTTCTCCGTCGAGGACCTGGTGATCATCGACCTGATCCACGAGCTGCATCTGCCCGCCGGGATCTTCGCCCTCGACACCGGGCGCCTTAACGAGGAAACCTACCAGGTCGCCGAGGGAATCACCGAACGCTACGGGGTCGCCATCGACTGGTTCTTTCCGCGGCGCGAGGAGGTGGAGGAACTGCTGCGCGCCAAGGGCCCCTTCTCATTCCGGGAGTCCCTGGAGAACCGCCACGAGTGCTGCCGGATCCGCAAGGTCGAGCCGCTCGGACGGGCCTTGAGCGGTCTCAAGGGATGGATCACCGGGATGCGCAAGGAGCAGAGCACGACCCGCACCGCGCTCTCCGCAATCGAGATCGACGTGCTGCACGGCGGCTTGCTGAAGATCAACCCGCTCGCCAACTGGAGCGAGGCGCAGGTCTGGGATTATGCGAAGAAGCACCGCCTCGCGGTCAACAGGCTGCATGCCCAGGGATATCCCTCCATCGGCTGCGCCCCGTGTACCAGGGCGGTCGCCGAGGGCGAGCACCCGAGGGCGGGCCGCTGGTGGTGGGAGAACCCGGAGCACAAGGAATGCGGGCTGCACCGCTAAAAAAAGAATCAAAGCCTCACCACAGAGTGTCACAGAGGTAAACAAAGTAGAGGTCCACAGAGGAAAGCAGAAACGACGACCGGTTTAAACACAATCTGGACCTCAGGTTTGAATTTCCTCTGTGTACCTCTGTAAAATCCTCTGAGTCCTTGTGGTTAGGCTTGATGTGAGCATTGAATAGATTATTCCGGAGTTACAATAGGAGGAATCCCCCCATGTACGACCATTTGGACGAACTCGAAGCCCAGAGCATCTACATCTTCCGCGAGGCCTACCGGAAGTTCGATAACCTGGCCATGCTCTATTCGATCGGCAAGGACTCAACCACCATGATCCACCTGGCCCGCAAGGCCTTCTTCGGAAAGATCCCCTTCCCGCTGGTGCACATCGACACCACCTATAAGTACCCGGAAATGATCGAGTACCGGGACAGAATGGCGCGGGAGTGGCAGGCCGACCTGATCGTCGGCAGAAACGAGGAGGCGATCAAGGCCGGCATGAGCCCGGAGGCGGGACGCCTGGTCTGCTGCGGCAAGATGAAGACCGAGGGACTCACCAGGATCATCGAGGAGCACGATTTCCACGGTCTCTTTCTCGGCATCCGCCGCGACGAGGAGGGGAGCCGCGCCAAGGAGCGGGTCTTTTCGCCGCGCGACAAGAACTTCGAGTGGGCCTACAAGGACCAGCCGCCCGAGCTCTGGGACCAGTTCAATACCAACTTCGCGCCCGGCACCCACATCCGGGTCCACCCGATCCTGCACTGGACCGAGCTGAACATCTGGGAGTACATCCAGCGCGAGAAGTTCGAGATCTGCCCCCTCTATTTCGCCAAGGACGGCAAGAGGTTCCGTAGCTTAGGCTGCATGCCGTGCACCAAGCCGATCGACTCCAGCGCCGTCACGGTCGAGGAGATCATCGCGGAGCTGAAGGTCATCAACACGCCGGAGCGTGCCGGCCGGGCCCAGGACCAGGAGAACGCCTACGCGATGCAGAAGCTGCGCGCCAAGGGGTACATGTGAAGAAACGTTCTACGTTCTACGTTCTACGTT
>DATCHY010000053.1:0-14502 GCA_036508065.1 Geomonas sp.
GCGCGACTTCATCCCGGTGGGAGCCACCAAGGCGAAGAACGCCGACATCCGCTTCGTCGCCGCCACCAACAAGAACCTGGAACGCGAGGTGCGGGAGGGGAGGTTCCGGGAGGATCTCTACTACCGCCTGAACGTGATCAACATACCGCTGCCGCCGCTTCGCGACAGAAAGGAAGACGTCGAGCCGCTCGCCCTGCACTTCCTGAAGAAGTACAGCCTCAGGATGAAGAAGGCCGTCACGGGGGTCTCCCCGGAGGCGCTGCATCTGCTGCTAGGCTATGACTGGCCCGGCAACATCAGGGAGCTGGAGAACGTCATCGAGCGCGCCGTCATCCTGGCACGCTCGGCGCAGATCACCGCGAAGGATCTCCCCATCTGGCGCAAGCAGCCGGAGAGCGCGGTCAGGCGCGAGGTGGCGCTGGTTTCGCTGGAAAACGTGGAGCGCGACCACATCGAGCGCACCCTCGCCGGCACCGGGTATCACAAGAGCAGGTCCGCCGAGATCCTCGGCATCTCCCGCAAGACGCTGGACCGGAAGATCGTCGAATACTCCCTCAGCATCCCCTCATGAACATACCGAAGCTGCGTTTCCCGATCAAGACCAAGCTGACCGTCGCCACCCTGATCCCGCTGGCCCTCGCCATCTTCATCTGCTGGATGGCGGGGGTCTTCATCCTGAGCGCGAAGGTGGCGAGCCAGGCCCAGGACAAGGTCCGTTACGACCTGAACGTGGCGCGGGAGGCCTACCAGAACGAGCTCTCCCGCATCTACGACGTGGTGAAGTTCACCGCGGCCTTCGGGAAAACCGCCGAGACCTTCGGCGCGGGAAGCCGTGAACCGATGACGGAGGTCCTCGCCCCGATCCGCTCCAGCGAGCACCTGGACCTGCTGGTGGCGGTCGACGCCGCCGGGCGGGTGATCTATCGGGCCAACAACCCGGCGCTCTCCGGAGACGATAAGCTGGGCAACCAGTTCGTGGCGCGGGCGCTCAAAGGGGAGATCGTGAGCGGCACCACCATCATCCCCGCGGCAGAGCTCGCCCGGGAGGGGGAGGCGCTGGCACGTCAGGCGCAGGTGCCGGAGCTGGCGACGCCCAGATCTAACCCTTCGTCCACCGGGCTGCAGGACACCGGGATCTTCCTTTTCGTCGCGGCCCCGGTGCGCGACCGGGCGGGAAACGTGCTGGGTGCGCTGTACGGTGGGATGCTGCTTAACAACAACAAGACCCTGGTGGACAAGATCAAGTCGGTCGTCTACGAGGGGGCCAAGCTCCAGGGGCGGGACGTGGGGAACGCCACGGTTTTCCTTGGCGATCTGAGGGTCGCCACCAACGTGCCGAACCTGGACGGCAGCCGGGCGATCGGGAGCAAGCTCTCCAGCGCCGTGCACAACAAAGTGCTGCTGGCCGGCACCAAGTGGGTCGGCAGGGCCTTCGTGGTGAACGACTGGTATCTCACCGCCTACGAGCCGATACTCTCGCTGCAGGGTGTGCCGATCGGCGCGCTCGCCGTCGGGATGCTGGAGAGCCAGTACTCGGCGGTGAAGATCGACATGGCGGTACTTTTGAGCCTCGTGCTGCTGGTGAGCTGCCTGGTCGGGGTCTCCATGGCCGGTTTCCTCGGCAAGAAGCTGGCCCATCCCATCAAGGAGCTGGAACTTCTGGCGCGGCGGGTGGCGGCGGGCGAGAGAAACGTGCAGAGCAACATAGAGTCCCGGGACGAGATCGGCGACCTGGCGGGGCGGTTCAACGACATGAGCCGCTCGCTGGTGGAGCGCGAGGACAGGATCATCGAGCTGAACCGCAGCCTGGAGCAGAAGGTGCAGCTGCGCACGGCGGAGTTGGAGGAGAAGAACCGGCTGCTGGTGCAGACCAGGGAGGAACTGGTGCGGGTGGAGAAGCTGGCCGCCATCGGCGAGCTGGCTGCGGGGGTGGCCCACGAGATCAACAATCCGATGGCCATCATCCGCGGCAATACCGAGCTTTTGCAGCTATCGGTCCCCGAGGACGCCTCGAACCGCGAGGAGGTGGACACCATCTTTCAGCAGGTAAAGAGAGTGGAGCGGATCGTCGCCAACCTGCTGAGGTTTGCCAGGCGCGAGCGCAGGGAGATGGGTCCGGTGCGGCTCAACGACCTGCTGCACGAGATCGTGGGCCAGATGAGGCATCAGGTGCCGCTTTCCGGGATCAAGGTAATCGAGAGCTATTCCGAGGCGGTCGAGGTGGTGGATGGGGACGGGGATCAGCTGCGGCAGGTTTTCACCAATCTGGTGCTAAACGGGGTGCAGGCCATGCCCGAGGGGGGAGTGCTGACCTTGAAGAGCGCGCCGGTTAAGGACGCCGATCTTTACGAGGTGCGCATTTCCGACACCGGCGTCGGGATCGCGCTGGAAAACCTGAGGCAGGTTTTCAACCCCTTCTTCACCACCAAGGCGAGCGGCACCGGGCTCGGTCTCTCGGTTTCCTACGGGATCGTCAGGGAGCACGGCGGCTGCATCGATGTGGAGAGCGTCCCGGGGTGCGGCAGCACCTTCAGCGTGGTACTGCCGAGGGAATCTTGAACGCTGAAATCATGGGCCCCCTTTCTGCGCTATGTTCCGCGCTCAAATCACAAGTCACCGCAACCGAGCTCTTTTACGAGTTCGCGCTGTGATTGCCAAAAAGATTCCTGACTAGCGCTGATCTTCCGCTGGAGAAACTCCCTACCCTTCAAGGCGCCAAAAGAATCCCATCCCCCTCCTGTCCTCCCCCTTGAAGGGGGAGGAACTAGAACAGCGGAAGATCAGCGCTAGTCAGGAAAAGATTTGAACCAACCGCAGGAGAGTTGGAACTATCGCAAAAAAATCGGACCGATCGCGGCAGAGTTGGAGCTGATGAAAAAAAAATCGGACCGATCGCAGGAGAGTTGGAGCTAAAACGGGCAGGATTTTAACGCAGCAGAGAAAAGTTGAGCCATTCCCGGGGGATTTCGACAAAGTCGGGGGGACTTGCACAATCGACAAAGAATCCAAACAAGCGGCAGGGCTTTGAGGTGAAAGATGGAGGGTGAAAGACGAGGCGGTGTCGCCTTTCACCCCCCATGTTGCGGAACTCAGAGGGCAATGATGCCTACCGGAGCGCACCAGGCACTGGTGCCATTTTTCCCATGATACCTGAGGCTAAAATAGTACGTCGTTGCCGGCACGAAACCTTGCCTCTCGATTCGGCACTCGGTATGGTGTCCTCCGTCGACCCAGGAGGATTCATTGCTCGGATCCGTCGTGAACCTGAGCTCGAACGTGCCATTGCCCGGGATCTGCTTTGTGGTGACCACCAAACATCCCGACTGGGCGTACGTTACGCGTACGTTTGTGGGCACAGGGGTCGGGATCTTGCTGGAAGCGCTTTTGGCAGGTGTCTTCTTCAGCTCGAATCCGTTGTTGTGCAACACACTGTGGTCTTTGCGGAGCTTGTACCTCATGATGATGTGCTGCCCCCACATGATCACGCATTCCAACAGGTGCAACCGTTTTGCGTCCCGCTCCTCGCCTTTCACTTTGTCCCCGTTAATAGCCGCCTGCACCGATGCAGCAAAATCCACTTTCAATTCGGTGAGCACGGAAGGACCAGGAACATCCTCGGGCACGTTTTGGAGTCCGGAATGCGCCGCACCCAAATCAGCTATGTTTCCTACCGTGACGATCAATTCGGCATGGTTTAAATCCCGGAGGTTGCTTTCAAGAAGATCCATCGACACCAGCATGTAATGCCTCCCATTTTGCCGTATTTGCGACCTTCGAGAAATGATACTGAGTCACCGGCTGGCGTCAAGGAATTCATTTGTTTTCTTTAAGAAATGTCTATCCTCCGTGTTTAGGCTTTTGATCAGACTTGCTCTATCTCGTCGCCCGGACGTATCACGCCGCCGGTGATCACCCTGGCGAAAATACCTTCCTTCGGCATGACGCAGTCCCCCGCCTGATAGAAGATGGCGCAGCGGGTATGGCACTCCTTGCCTATCTGGGTCACCTCAAGCACCGTCTCCCCGAGGGCTATGCGCGTCCCGATCGGCAGGTTGACCAGGTCCACCCCTTGCGTGGTGATGTTCTCGGCAAAATCCCCCTCGCCGACATCGAGGCCGAGCGCCTGCATCTTGGCGATGCTTTCCATGGCCAGAAGGCTCACCTGGCGGTGCCACTCGCCGGCATGAGCGTCCCCCTCGATGCCGTGCTCCACCCGAAGCGTCACCGAGGGAACCGAACGCTTCCTCTCACCCTTGTTCAGACTGACGTTCACCGCCAGGACCTTCCCTTTCATACTCCCCTCCCCTTTTCCCAAACGCCGACTTTCCGACTTTCCGACTTTCCGACTTTCCGACTTTCCGATTCAAAATTCAAAATTCAAAATTCAAAATTCAACGCCGCCCTACCCTCCCACCCTGGACATGGCGAACGGCGCCGTTTGAGCACCCTCATCCGTCAGCTGGTGCCTCCCCGGCTTGGCCGCGACGATGCGCCGGATCTCCTGCCGCAACAGCGCATCGTCCCCGGTCGCAAGTACCGGCCTCAGATCCACCCCGGAACCGGCGAAGAGACACCCCTGCGCCATCCCCGCCGCCGTCACCCTGAGGCGGTTGCAGCCGTCGCAGAAATGCCCGGTCATGGCAGTTATCACCCCCAGGGAACCAAGCGCCCCCTGGACCCGGAAATTTTTCGAAGGCCCGGACCGTTCGGGGTTTTCGGCCTCCTCGATGCGGTAGCGCCCGGCTATCCGCTCCATGATTTCCGATCCCGGCACGCACAGGGCGCGCCAGTCGCCATCCCCGGAGGTCGGCATGTACTCTATGAATCTGACCGCATAGGGGCGCTCCATGGTGAGCTTCACGAAATCGAGGATCTCCCCGTCGTTCACCCCGCGCATCACCACCACATTTATCTTGTGCGGCGGGAAACCGGCGCGCTCGGCGGCGTCGATGCCGTCGAGGACCAGGGCGAGATCGCCTCCCCGCGTGATCCTGGCGAAGGTCTCGGGGTGCAGCGAGTCGAGGCTGATATTGAGCCGCTGCACCCCGGCATCGCGCAGCCCCTGCGCCATCTCCTTCAGGAGCAAGCCGTTCGTGGTCAGCACCAGTTCCTTAAGACCGGGAAGCGCCGCGAGCAGTTTCAGGAACGGCACGATCCCCTTTCTGACCAGCGGTTCGCCACCGGTCACCCGGATCTTCTCGATACCGGCCCCGACAGCCTCGGCCGAGATCCTGAGCAGGTCCTCGTAGGAGAGCACCTGCAAGTGGGAGAGTTTCTCCACACCCCCCTCCGGCATGCAGTAACTGCAGCGCATGTTGCAGCGGTCCGTTACTGATAGCCGCAGGTAGTTGATCCGCCTGCCGTAGGTATCGATAAGTTTCATGATTCGTCCCATTCCTGTATAAATTCGGGGTTATTATTCAGTATGACTAGGCCCATAACTCCAGTTGCCCCTAGGTTGCGAAACCTGTTAAATGGAAAGTTGTCCTGATTTGGTGCTAATCTTCCGCAGCTCATGTTCCTCCCCCTTCAAGGGGGAGGTCAGGTGTGGGATGGGGTTCTTTTGGCGCCGAGCTTTCCCATCCCCACCCCAGCCCTCCCCTTGAAGGGGAGGGAGTTTCTCCAGCGGAAGATCAGCGCTAGTCAGGAAAGGTTTTGCATATGCTGAATAATTTTTTTCATTCACCATTCACCATTCACCATTCACCATTCACGGTTTAAAGGACCGCTATAGCACGAAAACCGGTGCAGGTAAACTTTTCCTGAACGTTTGCCGAAAAAGATACTCCCATCGTAAAAAGTAAACAACCCGTGATCACGTTTTCCAAGGGCGCACCTCGCGGCCGGTCAAGCTGCCGACATGCTTGACTTTTTCATCGGTTGCGCAGCTGAGGCAGGCGAGACTTAAGGCGAAATAATTTTCTATTAGGCGGGAAATATGCTATGGCTTTCAAATAATGAAGCTCGTCTCCGAGCCAAGCCAACTAAAGGGAACCATTCCCCATGAGGCTTGGCCAACAGGTGCTGCCGGAAACGGCACCGCCTCCTTTTGGAAAGGAGAGCCTCCGCCGCTCAAGCGTCCGGGGTCCTTTCCTCAGGGGATAGGACCTTTTTTTTGTCTGTTCGTCCGGGGTCAACCAAGTTCTATCAACGAAAAGGGCAAGAGGTACACGATGACAAGTTTCGATGCGGCCAGGCGCATAATTCTGGACAAGGTTGCCCCTGCGGGTGTCGAGCGGGTGCAGCTCCTCGATGCCGTAGGGAGGATCATCGCGGCAGATTTCGCGGCGCCGTGCGACATGCCGCGCTGGGACAACTCGGCCATGGACGGCTATGCTGTCAGAAGCGCCGACTGCACGCCCGGTGCGACCCTCACGGTGACCGACTACATCCCCGCAGGGGTTAGCTCCGACGAAGCTGTCAGGTCCGGGTGCGCCGCGAGGATCATGACCGGCGCACCGATCCCCTCCGGGGCCGACGCGGTGGTCCCCTTCGAGGAGACCGAGGAGGGCGCAGGGACGGTGAAACTGCTGCACCAGGTCAGGATGCGCGACCATATCCGCTTCCGGGGCGAGGACGTGGCAACCGGCGAGACGGTGGTAGCCCGCGGCACGCTGATCGCCCCACCCCAGGTGAGCCTCCTCGCCTCCTTTGCCGCCGTGCTGGTCCCGGTCTACCGCAAGGTGCGGGTGGCGATCCTCTCCACCGGGGACGAGCTGGTGGAGCTCGGCACGGCGCCGGAGAAAAGCGAGATCATCAACAGCAACACGCTGGCCGTTGCCGCCGCTGTGAAGCTGTGCGGTGCCGAACCGGTCATCATCGGCATCGCCCGCGACAACCGGGAGAGCCACCTGGCGCTCCTTTCCGAGGGGCTCAAGGCCGACGTCCTGATCACCTCGGCGGGGGTCTCCGCCGGCGACCGCGACCTGGTGCGCGAGACCCTCGCCGAACTCGGAGTCGAGGAGATGTTCTGGAAGATCGGCATCAAGCCCGGCGGGCCGACCGCCTTCAGCCTCAAGGGGGGCGTCCCGGTCTTCTCCCTGCCGGGAAATCCGGTCTCCACCATGATCACCTTCGAGGAGTTCGTCCGTCCGGCACTGCTGAAGATGATGGGGCACACCAAGGTGCTGCGCCGGACTGTGCGCGGCTACCTTCAGGACGAGGTGCGCAAGAAGCCGGGGAAGCTCAACTTCCTCAGGGTGCGGGTCACCATAAAGGACGGGCGCTACCTGGCGAGCACCTCGGGCGACCAGAACACTGGGATACTGAAGACCATGCTGCGGGCCAACGCGCTGGCGCTGCTTCCCGCCGACCGGACCGAGTTCCGGGCCGGCGACGAGGTGGATCTGCAGATTCTCGACCCGACACTGGAAATGGAGGAGTAGCCATGTCATTCAATCACTTCGACGCCGCTGGAAACGCCATCATGGTGGACGTAAGCGCCAAGCAGCCGACCATGCGCACGGCGGTCGCTGCGGCCGTGCTGACCCTGAAGCCTGAGACGGTGCGCTCCATCGTGGAGGGGCGTGTCGCCAAGGGGGACGTGCTCGGGGTGGCGCGGATCGCGGGGATCGCCGGTGCCAAGCGGACCCCGGAGCTGATCCCGCTCTCCCACCCGCTCGCCATCCACCACGTGGCCATCGAGTTCCAGGTCGACCCGGATCAGGGGCGCATCGAGGTGCATGCCACGGTGCGGGCCTTCGAGCGGACCGGCGTGGAGATGGAGGCGATGACCGCCGCGACCGTTGCCGCGCTCACCGTCTACGACATGTGCAAGGGGAGCGACAAGGGGATCGTGATCTCCGACATCGCGCTGCTCTTCAAGGAAGGCGGCAAGAGCGGCGTCTATCGTAGGGACCCGGAGCAGGCCCATCCGTCGTAAGGACGGTGAAAGGTGAAAGGTGAAAGGTGAAAGGTGAAAGGTGAAAGGTGAAAGGTGAAAGGTAACGTAACGTAAGGGCAACTGGAGTTATGGGCTTAGTCATACTGAATAATTACATAATTTTTTTCCATCCACCATTCACCATTCACCATTCACCATTCACCATTCACCATTCACCATTCACCATTCACCATTCACGTTTCTAACCAGGAGGACACCATGAATGCAGCCATACTGACACTAAGCGACCGCTGCTCGACGGGTGAGAGAGAGGACGGGAGCGGACCGGCCCTCAAGGGGTGGCTGGAAGAGCGCGGCGTCTCGGTCACCTGCACCGAGGTGATCCCTGACGAGGCGCTGCTCATCTCTGAAAAGCTCGTCCAGTGGGCCGATAGCGGCAGCTTCGACCTGATCCTCACCACGGGCGGCACCGGAGTATCGCCGCGCGATGTCACGCCGGAGGCGACGGAGCGCATCGTCGACCGGCTGCTCCCCGGCTTCGGGGAGGTGATGCGGATGGAGAGCCTGAAAAAGACCGTCAACGCCATAATCTCCCGCGCCGTCGCCGGGATCCGCAAGAACACCCTGATCATCAACCTGCCGGGAAGCCCCAAAGCCGCCACCGAGTGCATCGGCTTCGTCTGGCCCGCCGTGCCGCATGCGGTCGCCAAGATCCAGGGTGATCCCGAGGAGTGCGGCACCGCGCGTCCCCTCTAGCCGCGGCCTTTTTTATTGACCGAACCTCACAGGTGCGTTATATACGGTAACAGAGTTTTAACTTACCTGTGGGAGGACAACCATGCCGTTGGTAGAGCTGATCAAGGAAAAGGCGCGCAAGCACACCAAGACGATCGTGCTTCCGGAAAGCTACGACGAAAGAATGCTGTTTGCCGCCCAGAACATTGTGGAACAGGGTTTGGCAAAAGTGATATTGCTGGGCAATCCGGAAAAGCTGGGGGCCGTGGCCGCAGAAAAGGGAATCCACCTGGCGGGGATCGAGATCATCGAGCCGGCCTGCTCGCCGAAACTTCCGGCCTACATCGAAAAGCTCGTGGAGATGCGCAAGTCCAAGGGGCTCACCAGCGAGGCGGCACGGGAGCTTCTGTGCGGTGCTGACCACCTCTACTTCGCGGGGATGATGGTGCGCGAGGGGGATGCGGACGGCGAGGTTGCCGGCGCTACCGGCACGACCGGCGACGTGCTGCGCGCGGCGTTCCAGACCGTCGGCCCGGCGCCCGGCATCAAGACCGTGTCGTCCTTCTTCCTGATGTCGACCAAGACCAAGAATTTCGGCGAGGAAGGGGTGCTGCTCTTTGCCGACTGCGCCGTCAACCCGAACCCCGACGCCCAGGCGCTCGCCGAGATCGCCATCGCCACGGCCCGCAACTGCAAGGCCTTCCTCGACGTCCCCGCCAGGGTCGCCATGCTCTCCTTCTCCACCAAAGGGAGCGCCAGCCACCAGGATGCCGACAAGGTGCTGAAAGCGCTGGAGATCGCCCGGGCCATGGATCCGGAACTGGAAATCGACGGGGAGCTGCAGGCCGATGCTGCCCTGATCCCCGCGGTCGGCGGCAAGAAAGCACCCGGCTCCGCAGTGGCCGGGCGCGCCAACGTGCTGATCTTCCCGACGCTGGACGCCGGCAACATCGCCTACAAGCTGGTCGAGAGGCTGGCCGGCGCGAAGGCGATCGGTCCGGTCATCCAGGGCCTGGCAAAGCCGGTGAACGACCTCTCCCGCGGCTGCTCGATCCAGGACATCGTCGACGTGACGGCGATCACCGCCGTGCAGGCGCAGGGGTAACGCGAGGGCGACAGAAAAACAGGGGCGAGCACAAGGCTCGCCCCAACCCAAATCCTCTCCAAAAAAGAAACCAGAATCTTTTTAGCCGCAAAAACGCACAAAATGCACAAAATAAACCTTTAATGCCTTTACCTTTTTGCGCGTTTTGTGCCTTTTTGTGGCTAATGTTTCTTTGTGGTTTGTTTGCAGGAATTAAACCGGACAACGCTGATAAAAAACGGAATAAGGCCGGCGGGGTTAACCCCGCCGGCCTTATTATTTCATTCTGCACTGCCGGCTATTTCCTGACGAAGTCCGGCTTTGAGAAGCTGTATTCGAAGTGCATGTGGTCCGTGTAGCTGCCGTCCAGGATCGCGGCCACGTCCTCCGTGAAGACCAGTTCCTCGTCGGTCGGTATCACGTAGACCTTGACCGGCGAGTCGTCGGTCGTGATCAGGGTCTCCCGCTTGCGGGTCATGGCCGAAGCGTTCCTATCCCGGTCCAGGATGATCCCGATGTGCTCCAGCCCCTCGATAGCGCGCGCCCGGATCGGCGCCCCCATCTCCCCTACCCCGGCGGTGAAAACGACCGCGTCCAGCCTGCCGACCACGGCGAGATAGGAGCCGATGTACTTCTTCAGGCGGTACGACTCTATTTCGAGGGCCAGCTTGCAAAGCCGGTCGCCCGCCTCCGCGTGCTCGATGACGTCGCGGCGGTCCGTGAAGCGCCCGGTGATGCCGATCACGCCGCTCTTCTTGTTCAGGATGGAGTCGATCTCCTTGGCCGACAGGTTGTCCTTTTGCATCATGAAGGCGGGAATGGCCGGGTCGATGTCTCCGCAGCGGGTCCCCATCATCGCCCCCTCCAGCGGGGTGAGCCCCATGCTGGTGTCGACCGATATGCCGTTCTTGATGGCGCAGTGCGAGACACCGTTCCCGATATGCATGGTGATCACGTTGCACTCGGAGGCCGGCTTGCCCAGGATGGCGGCTATCCGTTTCGAGACGTAGAGGTGGGAAGTGCCGTGGAAGCCGTAGCGGCGCACCCCGTACTTCTCGTACCACTCGAAAGGAAGCGGATAGAGATAGGCGTACTCGGGCATGGTCTGGTGGAACGCGGTGTCAAAGATGGCGATCTGGGGGACGCCGGGGAGAACCGCCATGGCCCCCTCGATCCCCGCGATGTTCGGCGGGTTGTGCAGGGGTGCCAGGTGCTGCACCTCGGTCACCGCGTCGAGCACATCGGCATCGATCAGCACGGATTTGGTGAAACGCTCGCCACCGTGCACCACCCGGTGACCGACCGCTGAGATCTGCTTGATATCCTTGAGCACTCCGTGATCCGGCGAGGTCAGGGTCCGCAGGATCAGATCGACGGCAAACTTGTGGTCGGGACAGTCAGAATCCTCCCGGTAGGTCTCGCGCCCGGGAACTTCATGCAGGATGAACGAGTCGCCAACAACGACGCGCTCTACCATTCCCTTGGCGATAACGACCTTCTTGTCCCAGTCAAACAACTGGTATTTTACTGAAGAACTCCCGCAGTTAAGTGCCAGTATATCCATCGATCAGAACCCTCCCCGTAAATAATCTAGTTCGCTCCAACTGAAATAGGGGGATGCCCCCCCGGCTGATCAAAACGCAAATAGAACCTTTTTTTACAATACAGTAGAGTCGTCGACAGTTCAAGATTTTTCTCCACAAAGCAGCTGAAAAAGCGGCAGCTTTATGGTGGACTTTTTCTACCGGGTGTGCTAATTTTTCGGAAAATCATACGTAAAATCGTACCATGAGGGAGGTGAATAACTTTGGCACATACAATTTCTGACGAATGCATCAACTGCGGCGCATGCGACGACTCCTGCCCGGTAAACGCCATCAGCGAAGCTGGCGACAAGCGGACAATTGCTGCTGATACCTGCATCGACTGCGGCGCGTGCGTAGACACCTGCCCGGTGAG
Source organism: Geomonas sp. (assembly GCA_036508065.1). GTDB lineage: Bacteria > Desulfobacterota > Desulfuromonadia > Geobacterales > Geobacteraceae > Geomonas. The sequence goes on from DATCHY010000053.1 coordinate 11,622, forward strand.
CGCCATCAGCGCCTAACGTACACAGTTTCATGCAATGCCATGGCCTGCACGGGTTCTTCCCCTGCAGGCCTTTTTTTGTCTCTCCAGCACGCAGTAAGGCCGACGAAAGCCGGCCTTACTGTTTACATCGCTTGGGTTGTTCGGACTCAGTAGCGTCCGGTTTGTTTTTTGCCCACAACAATCGCCGCGCCTTAAAGTCTAAATTGCAATTTACAAACAAGCTCAAACTAATTCCAAAAAAGAAACCAGAATCTTTTTAGCCGCAAAAAGGCACAAAATGCACAAAACAAACCTTTAATGCCTTTACCTTTTTGCGCTTTTTGTGCGTTTTTGTGGCTAATGTTTCTTTGTGGTTTGTTTGCAGGAATTAAACCGGACAACGCTGGTTCGGACTCTGCTATTTCCCGGCCACCGTCGAACCGACCACCTCGACGCCGAAATCAGCCGCCTCCTTGGGAACGTTGGCTATCGCAACCACGAACCCGATGGCGCGTCCCGGCTGCACCCCGAGATTGGCCAGGGAGTCCCCGAACTGGTTGTTCATGATCGACTCGATCTTCTCCATCGGCAGTGTGGCAAGCTGCTCCGGCGAGAGCCGGTTGCCGCAGTACGCGGTCTTTTGCAGCAGCACGGCGCCGTTTTTGTCAAACAGGCTCACCTTCACCCGGATAGAAGCGCGCGCCATCCTAAACGAGTTCACCGCCTCCCCGGTCACCACGAAAATCTCACCCGCCTCCTTGTTCTGGTGGAAGGCTGCCAGCGGGTTCCTGACGGTGATGCGTCCCTCTTCCGCGCTCTCCATGCCGAACCACTTAGCCACAAAGCCAAGCCCCAGGTGCTCGAAGGCAGCCGGGCCGCTTTGCAGCAGATAGAGGCCCGCGCCGCTCAGTGCCACGATGACGAGAACGGAAATCACGACGATGGAGGCGGTGAGCAGCGAGCGCCCTTTCCGCCTGGACGCGATGGAAAGAGGCGGCAACACCTCCTCGCCCTCGACCTCCTCCGGCCCCCGTGTCGGCACCGGCGCTGCGGCGAAGCCGAAATCGAGCGCCGTCTCCCCGTTCACCGGTTTGGTCGCCTTTGCTGCCGCGAAGATGGGCGGCGGCGTCGGACCGTGACTGGCGGCATCGGGCCGGGGGGGAACTGCGGCCGGTTCCTCCGCAGCTGCCGCTGCCGGCTTCCCGGCTGTCTCCTCGGGAAAGGAGAATGCACCAAAGGCGAAGGCGTCATCGGCAACCGGCGCAGCCTCAGGCTGCCGGGGCTGCAGATCCTCGCCAAAAGAGAAGGAACCGAAGTCGTCGGAAGCGGCGGGTGCGGGAGCCTCCTTCAGCGCGGCAGGTTCCTCGGCAAAGCTGAAATCGCCGTACTCGAGAGCCTCGCTGCTTGCAGCGGCAGGCTCCTCCGGTTTTATGGCAGGCTCTTCGGCAAAGCTGAAATCGCCGTAATCAAGAGCCTCGCTGCTTGCAGCCGCAGCCTCCTCCGGTTTTATGGCAGGTTCCTCGGCAAAGCTGAAATCGCCGTAATCAAGAGCCTCGCTGCTTGCAGCCGCAGCCTCCTCCTGTTGGGCAGGCTCTTCGGCAAAGCTGAAATCACCGTAATCAAGAGCCTCGCTGCTTGCAGCGGCAGCCTCCTCCGGTTTTATGGCAGGCTCCTCGGCAAAGCTGAAATCGGCGAAGTCAAAAGCCTCGTCCGCCGCAGCCGCAGGTTCCTCCGTTTTTGGGGGAGCCTCCGTGGCGAAGGAGAACTCGCCGTAATCCAGATCAGCGGCTGCGGCCGGCGGCGCTTGCGGCTTTTCGGCCGGCTCCGCATCGAAGTCGAACTCGCTGAAGTCGGGATCCGCAGTCGCGGCAGGAGCCGGCTGTTCCTGACCGGCAGCAGGCTCGGCTGGGAAGGAAAACTCGCCGAAGTCCAAAGACTCGGCGGGAGCTGGTGCCGGCTCCTCCCTTAAGGCCGCTGGCTCCTCCTCAAAAGCAAACTCGCCGTAGTCGAGCGCAGGTGCAGCAGGGGCCGCCTGCACTTCCTGCTGCAGCGGGGCCTCCGGGGCAAGGTCAAAAGCGCAGAAATCGGATGGTTCCTGCGCCGGCTTCTCCTGTGACGGGAAGGGCTCGCTGGGAAAATCAAATGCTGAAAAATCGGCGCTCTCTTGCTGCGGGGCGCGCTCAGCTGCCGGTTGCGGCGCCGTCGCTGCTTCCGGGGCGGCCGGTGCGGTGCCAGCCTCTTCGTCAAAAGTGAATCCAGCCGTCTCCGCTGCCACTTGCTCCCGTTGCTCAGGAGCCGGCGCGCCCAGCCCCGAAAGGATGGCGTCGAACTCGGACTCCTCGTGCTTCAGCTCCGCCCCCGCGAGAAAGACATGGCGGCACTTGGAGCAGCGGACCTTTACCCCGCCAGGCTTGAGCTTTGCATCGTCCAGCCGAAACCGCGTATTGCACTGATCACATTGGAGTATCATGCTACCCCTCCGGGTGTATTTCCGATTATCTGATAGATGGCTGAGAGCTCCCGCATCCGTTCGTCCAGGTCGAGTCCGTAGCCGACCAGGAAACCGCCGTCGCAGGCGATTCCGACATAGTCGGGGGTGATGACGGCCTGGCGGCGCTCCGTCTTGTCTATCAAGGTACAGACGCTAAGGCTCTTCGCCCCACGCTGCCGCAGCAGATCCAGGAGAAAGGTGAGCGTGAGCCCGGTATCCACGATATCCTCTACCACCAGCACGTGCCTTCCGGCGACGTTCGTCTCAAGATCCTTCTTTACCAGCACGGATCCGGTGGTCTGGGTACCCTCATAGCTGGAGAGCTTCACGAAATCCATCTCGACCGGAACCCGCAGGGCGCGCACCAGATCAGCCGCGAAAAAAACCGCTCCTTTTAAAACCACCACGACG
>DATCHY010000054.1:0-2356 GCA_036508065.1 Geomonas sp.
TTTGTAATTGCCGTTTCCTGGACAGTTACCTTTTTGCTGAACAAGTGTTGGGAAACCGGACCCAACACAAGCGGGGATTTCCTTGCGGAGCGCCCTTATCCCCTCGCGCCGTTGCCGTTTCTGCGCTGCATCCTGACATAGATGATCACGATGAGGGTGCAAAGGACGAGCACGGCGCCCAGGGCATGGTGCGAGTACTTCATGATCAGTTCCTGGTTGCTTCCGATGAAGTAGCCGATGAAGGTGAGCACCGTCACCCAGGTCCCGGCGCCGAGCAGGGTGTAGAGGCAGAACTTCAGGTGGTTCATGCCGGCAAGGCCCGCGGGGAGCGAGATCAGGTGCCGCACCACCGGCAGGAGCCTCCCGATGAAGGTCGATATCTCGCCGTGCTTGAGGAAAAAGGTCTCGACCTTGGCAAACTTCTCCTCGGTGATGAAGACGTACTTGCCGTACTTGAGAAGCAGCGGGCGCCCGAGGAAATGCGCCGCGAAGTAGTTCGCGTAGGCACCGATCAGGCTGCCCGCCGTGCCGCAGAGTATGGCTGCTGCCATGTTCATCTGCCCCTGCTGGGCCAGGTAGCCCGCGGGGGGCATCACCAGCTCGCTCGGAATCGGGATCACCGAACTCTCCATGGCCATCAGGAGGAAGATTCCCGGATACCCCATCGACCCTATGGTCTGTAACAACCAATCAACTACTGCATGCATGCGGAACTCCCCTTTCAATCTTTGCTAGCGATTGCGCTATTTTATACGGGTCGCGGCAAAAAGACGACTAAAATAATCCCGGGATGACATGAAAAAACAGATCTATGTAATCGGCCACAGAAACCCCGATACCGACTCGGTCGCCTCGGCGATAGCCTATGCCGAACTGAAACGTGCGCTCGGCGTGGCAGGGGTGACCGCCGCCATGGCTGGCGCGCTCAACCCGCAGACCACCTGGCTCCTGGCGCGGCTCGGCATGGATGCGCCGCTCTATCTCGCCGACGTGCACCCCAAGGTGCGCGACGTCGTCGGGCGGACGCCGGTCACCGTGGCGGCGACCGCCCCGCTCATCAGCGCGCTGCAGCTCTTCCACCATCACGGCGTCAGGGTGCTCCCGGTGCTGGACGATGCGGGCGTCCCGGTCGGGGTGATCCCGCTCCTGAAGATCGCCGAGCGCTCGCTTTTGACCGGGCACGACTCGCTGAGGCTGGTGACCGCCTCCCTCGCCTCGCTTGCCGCCTGCCTGGAGGGTGATTTCCTGGCCGGCGCGCCGGACCAAGGTGTCGAGACCCTGCATCTTTTCGTCGGCGCCATGGGGGAGGGGTCCTTTACCTCGAAGATTTCCGGATTCGACCCGGGTAGCCTGGTGGTGGTGACCGGGGACCGCCGGTCCATACAGCTCAGCTCCATCGAGCGCGGTGTGCGTCTGCTGGTGGTGACGGGCGGGCTTCCTGTTGACCCCGATATCGTGCGCCTGGCCGGGGAGCGGGGGGTAGCGCTCCTCACCACTCCGCTCGATACGGCCGCCACGGTCTCGCTGGCACGGCTCTCCACGCCGGCGGGGTTCCTGGCCGAGCCAATGTTCGAGAGCGTCGCGGTCGGTGAGCCGCTCGGGCGGCTCAGGGAAAAGCTGCTCCATTCCGGGGGGACCGCAGTCCTGGTGCTCGAGGACGACGGGACCCTCGCCGGGGTGGCGACCAAGTCCTCCCTGTTCGCCCCGCTCCCCTACGCCCTGATCCTCGTCGACCACAACGAGCTGTCCCAGTCGGTCCCGGGGGCGGAGGACCTGGAGATACTCGAGGTGATCGACCACCACAAGCTCGGCAATCCCCCGAGCTCTCTTCCGATCCCGTTCGTCACCGCGCCGGTCGGCAGCACCTGCACCATCGTCGCCTCGCTCTACCGCGAGCACGGTGTGACCCCGGGCGGGAAGATCGCCTCGCTGCTGCTCGCCGGGATACTCTCCGACACGGTGATCCTCAAGTCACCGACCACCACCGAGCGCGACAAGGCGGCGGTCCAGCGGCTCTCGGAGTTGGCCGGTCTCGACTGGGAGGCCTTCGGCGCCGAGATCTTCGCCGCCTCGGGGGCGCTCTCCGGCTACGGCAGCGCCGAGCGGGTGGTCGGTTCCGACTTCAAGCTGTTCAGCCAGGGGGAGGTCCGCTTCGGGGTGGGTCAGATCGAGGTGTTCGGTTTCGGCGAGTTCAACGCCATGAAGGTGGAGCTGAAGGGTGCGCTGGCCGCCCTGCGCGACAAAGAGGGGCTCGATCTGGCGGGGCTCATGGTGACCGACATCTCCACCGAGAGCACCATGTTTCTCATGGAGGGGGGGCAGGCGTTCACCCGCTTCATGGGATATCCGCAGCCCG
>DATCHY010000055.1:0-4189 GCA_036508065.1 Geomonas sp.
CCATTCTCAAGAAGAAGGGGGAGCTGGAGGAGGTCGGCGGCGGCGCCTACCTCGCCACATTGGTGGACTTCGTCCCGATGGCGGCGAACATCTACTACTACTGCAAGATCGTCAAGGAAAAGTGCATCACCAGGAAGCTGATCTCCGCGGCAACCGACATCGTCAGCAAGGGTTTCGAGGACAAGGTGGACGTGGAGGAGCTCCTCGATGTGGCGCAGAAGATCATCTTCGAGATTTCCGAGAACAAGATCCGCCCTGCCTACTACCAGGTTTGCGATATCCTCAAGGACACCATCAAGAACATCGAGATCCTGTACGAGAAGAAGGAGATGGTCACCGGTGTCCCCTCCGGTTATTTCGATCTGGACAAGATAACAACCGGCTTCCACGCCGGGGAATTAATCGTCATCGCGGGACGACCCGCCATGGGAAAGACGACATTTGCCATGAATGTCGCAGAGTATGCAGCAATCGATTCGAACAAGCCATGCGCAGCCGCCATTTTCTCGTTGGAGATGCCCAAAGAACAGCTGGTGGAGAGGCTATTGTGCTCGCTCGCCAAGGTCGACCTGAGCAGACTGCGTACCGGGCACATGGTGGAGAACGACTGGCCCAAGTTGCTCAAGGCTGCAGGCAAGCTGCATGACGCCAAGATCTTCCTGGACGACACACCGTCCATCTCCGTGATGGAGCTGCGCTCCAAGGCGCGCCGACTCAAGGCGGAGCACGACATCGGCATCATCGTCATCGACTACCTGCAGCTGATGCGCGGCGGCCCAAACCCGGAATCGCGCCAGCAAGAAATCTCGGAAATTTCCAGGTCGCTAAAGGCGCTCGCCAAGGAGTTGAACATTCCGGTCATAGCACTTTCGCAGCTAAACCGCAGCCTGGAGCAACGCACCGATAAGCGGCCGATGATGAGCGACTTGAGGGAGTCGGGCGCCATAGAGCAGGATTCGGACATCATCATGTTCGTCTATCGCGGCGAGGTGTACGAGAAGGACAACGAGGATTTGAAGGGAAAGGCCGAGATCATCATAGGAAAGCACAGGAGCGGCCCGATTGGCACCGTCAATCTCTCCTTCCGCGGCGAATACACCCGCTTCGAGAACCTTAGCCCACGGGACGACCATTAGGATTGCCGGGCAGAGACAGGATCATTCGCGAATCTAGAGTTGGCTGCAGATCGGCACTCTGAGAAGTTCAGGCAGATTCACCCACCAAAATGTTCCCTCTCCCGGAGGGGGAGTTAGATGCTGTAGCAGAGCTTTCCCTTGGACCAAGCGCCGCCGAAAGCGGCGTGAGATGCTGATCAGACAAAGCAAAACCAAATTTCATGCAGGAAGGGATACGTGATATGACAAGATACAACGCGATGCGCGAGGTGCCGGCAACGGCTGGATTCAAGGAAGGGGACGTGCTGTTTCTGTGCGGGGAGCTGTTCGGGCGCGGCTATGCGAACGGCATCGTCGACGAGGCGAAGGCCAAAGGGATGACCATCATCGGCTCCACGGTCGGCAGACGCGACACGGACGGCCAACTGCGCGCGCTCAACGACGCCGAGCTGGCAACCGCCGAGGAGTCCCTGGGCGGAAAAATCATCAACATCCCCCTGGAAGCCGGCTTCGACATGGAGCCCGGAAGCGACGGGATCTCCCCGGTGGACCGTCTCAAAGGGGTTAAGCCTGACGAGTGGGCCAAGGTCACCCTGGACCAGGCGCAGATCGAGTATTCGAAACAGCGCGGCACGCAAAGGTTTCGCCAGAACCTGGCTGCCGTGGTAGCTGAACTGGAAAAGCTGCTCCCCGCCCAGGGAAACCTGGTCGTGGTGCACACCATGGCTGGCGGCATCCCGCGGGCCCGCGTCTTCATGCCGATCCTGAACAAGCTGTTCAAGGGGCAGGGAGACCGCTTCCTCTCCTCGGAGGCCTTCTGGAACTCCGACATGGGACGCCTTTGCAACACCAGCTTCAACGAGGTGACGGCCGACACCTTCGGCTACCTGCTCGAGGCTACCGCACCGCTTCGTGAGCGGCTTTCGGTTCGCTACGCGGCTTTCGGCTACCACGGCTGCGAAGTGCTGATCAACGGCGTCTACACCTGGCAGTCCTACACACCGTACCTGCAGGGGTGGGCCAAGATCCGCCTGGAGGACATCGCGCTGGCGGCCTGGGAGAACGGCATCAAGGCGACCGTTTACAACTGCCCGGAGATCCAGACCAACTCGAGCGCGCTCTTCCTCGGCGTGGAAAATTCACTCTATCCGCTGCTCGCCGCCCTCAAGAACGAGGGGGAGCAGGAGATCGCCAAGGAGTGCCAGGAACTGCTGCGTGACGGGGCTACCATCGACACGCTCCTCGAGTGCGCCAATACCTACCTTTCATCGCCGCTCATCACCTCGAACCGCGACTTCGCCACCTGGCCGCAGCACAACTCGCCGCAGCAGCAGGAGTACATGCTGAACTGCTCTGCGGAACTGATCGCCATGAATGCCGACCAGAAAGAGATCGTCTGCGCCGTCCTCTCCCGGGGGGTTTTCAAGGGGGTCGGCAGGCTGATGTTCGACTCCTCCTGGGAGCCGAAGGCGCCGCTTTACTGGCTGAACCACGACGTCATCGCCAAGCGTCTGGCAAAATAAGAAGTAGCCTTTTCCCATCACTACCCCCTCGCCCTCCGGGCGAGGGAGACTTATGCAAATCTGGTATAAAAGCTGGAAGTATTCGATAAGTAACTTTCAGACACCGCAAGATCTTGTAATTTCCCAAGCCAACAATCGGATACCGTAGGGTGGGGTGTGCCCACCGCTCAGCGCCGGTCAGGATACCCGCAAGGGGTAACCCTACAACACCGGTTCTGTAGGGGCTGCGGCGGCTACGGTAGGCACGGCCCACCCTACGGCTGCGGGAGCCGGCTGCGCTTGGATAGTTACTTGAATGGAAAGTTGCAAATGACCAGGAAGCTGGAAGTAATCTGAATGAAAAAGGTTTCGGTATAAAAGGGAGCGGTATGGCACAGAAGGTCCTGCTGGTGGATGACGTGAGCATGTTCCTCGAGCTGCAGAAGGATTACCTGCAGCGCTCGGCAGTCAACATTCTTACTGCTCGCGATGGTATGGAGGCGCTCAAGATCTGTCAGGCCGAGCGCCCCGCCCTGGTCTTCATGGACCTGCACATGCCGGTAATGAACGGTGCCGACTGCTGCAGGACACTCAAGGAGGACCAGCAGCTCAAATCCACCCGTGTGGTACTGATCACCTCGGAAGGAAAGGATGCCGACCGGTCGCTGTGCTTCGCGGCGGGATGCGACGAGTTCCTGACCAAGCCGCTGGACCGCAGCATCTTCCTGGAGACGGCACGCAGCCTGCTTCCGGCCATAGACCGGCGCGACAACAGGATCGACTGCCGCCTCAAGGCGAAGTACCGGGCCTTCGGCGTCACCCTATCCGGATACCTCGCGAACCTGAGCCAGCACGGCGTCTATCTGGCAACCGACTACGACGTGGAGAAGGGAGCCGTGGTCGACCTGATCTTCGCACTCCCCGACCCCAACGGGGCCATCATCCAGACCAAGGGGCGCGTCGCCTGGCTGAACACCAAGAAGGCACGGCGGAAACAGTCCCTTCCCGAAGGGTTCGGCGTGGAGTTCATCTCGCCTTCCGAGGAAACGGCCCATAACCTGGCACGCTTCCTCGAAAGTGAGATGCGTATCACCTGACCAGTTTGGAAAGCTTCTTGAATTCCTCGGTTCCCGCCACCCTCAGCAGCTGAAAGAGCACCGCTTCCGTCGTGGTGAGCACCGCACCTGCCGCGGTCATCGTCCTAATCGCCGTCTTCCAGTTGGTCTTGCGCCTGCTCATCACCGCGTCGCAGACAAGGTGCACCACATACCCGGCAGAAATCAGCTCGAGGACCGTTTGCAGCACGCAGACATGAGTCTCCATCCCGGTGACGATCACCTGTCGCCGGCCGGATTTGGCCAGCGCATCCAGGAATCCCTCGCCGCCGCAGCAGCTGAAGGTCATCTTCTCCAGGCTCGGCGCCGTGAGCTTCTCCCTCAGCGCCGGCACGGTCTCACCGAGTCCCTTTACGTACTGCTCCGTGGCAATGGCCGGCAGACCGAGCTCAGCTGCCGTATCGAGCAGTATCGATATGTTGCCCGTCAGCTGTTCCAGCACCTGCGGGTCCATGGC
>DATCHY010000056.1:0-6290 GCA_036508065.1 Geomonas sp.
CGTCCCTTTGCGAGCGGTCGCCCCGGCGCGGCGAGCGCGCCATCAGGTCGAACCCCTGGGACGGGTTACGGCGCGGGAAGGCGCCGTCGTCCATGCCGATCAGCGCCACCACCTGGAACGGTATGCTGCGCATGGGTAGCATGGCGCAGAAGGTGACCCCGCCGGTCAGAAAGCCGAAACCGCGCTCCGCCTTGCCGAGTCTCTCCTCGAGCCAGTAGCGCACCACCTCGATGCCGATCTCGCCCGCGAAACCCCCATCCGCAGCGCATTCCCCGAGCTTTCCGGCCAGCTCTATGAGCGAGAGCAGTTCGCGCTCCCCCTCCTCGTCGGGGAGGAAGAAGTCGGCCAGGATCTCGCGGATCGCCTCCACCCAGGGGGCCAGCCCGCGCGGCTGCGCCAGGGCGCGGGAGCGCGCGAAAAGCGTCTTGCAGAAAGCGAGGAAGCGGCCGAGCACCAGCGCCACGCCCCCTTCCATGTCGTCGAAAGGGAGTATCCCGTTGAAGAAGCATTGCCCCTCGCCGTTCATGGCGTAGCCGAGCAGAAGGCGGTCGAGGCCCGCCTCCCAGGAATTCTCCCGGAAAGGGGGGAGTCCCTGCTCGCCGCGCTGCGCCGCATCGATCCCCCACCTGATGTTGGCGGCCCTGAGCCAGTCGCGCACGGTCTCCAGGTCATCCCCGGTCATGCCGAACCGCCTGGCGACCGGTGGGGATTCCAGGATGTCCAGCACGGTCGAGACCCCGTACCTCCCGCCGCAGAGCCTGAGGATCGCGAGGAGCGCCTGCGCCGACTCTCCCTCGTTCATCAGGCTGCGGTCCGCGATGGAATATGGGATCCGCACCCCGACCCCTTCCGGCGTGTCGAACACGGCGCTGATGTAGGGGGCAAAGCGCTCGATGTCCGGGGTCATCACCAGGACGTCGCGCGGCGACAGGTCAGAGCCCGCCTCGAAGAGCGACAGGAGCGTGTCGTAGAGCAGCTCCACCTCCCGCATCGGGGAGTGGCAGGAATGCACCAGGACCGATAGGTCGTCCCCGGTCACCTGCCGCTTGCCGGTGAGATCCCTCAGATCGAGGATGTCGCCCTGGATCGTGTGCAGCAGAGAGTCCGCAGGTATCTCGGCGAAGCTCTCCGTTCTTTCGGGATCCCCGCAGTCGCCGATGATCGATTCGAAGAACTCGCGGCCGAGCTTCCCCCAGGAGGCGAGCAGCGGGTTTCCGGTTTCATACCATTCGCCCTGGTCCATCCCTCGCTGCTCCAGGCGCGCCAGCTCACGCTCCGAGACGATCTGGCCCCAGTATTCCCGGCAGGGGTTCAAAAGGAAGAGGTTCACCTCGGTGTGCAGGGCGACCCGGGAGAGGACCTCCAGGTGGAAAGGGGGGAGGGTCGGAATCCCGATCAGCGAGATGCGCGCCTGGTTTTTCAGGGGGACAGAACCGATGCCGTCGCGGAACTCGGCGAGCAGGCGTGCCCGATGTCTCTGCGTTAATCCCGCGGTGAGCGCGCGCCAGAGCAGCGCCTGCCAGCCTCCTTCAGCGCCGGTTTCCCAGGCGAGGAGCAGCTCCGGCCGGTACACCGTGTACCTGTCGAAGGTGTCGGCGATCCGCTGGGCCAGCTGCATCCTCTTGAGCCCGTCACGGTCGTCCGCGAGATACCCCGAGATCTCCTCGAAACCGGGCAGCCCGATGGAGTCGTGCAGCAGTCCCATCAATCTCCAGGTCATCACCTCCGGCCGGAAGACCGGGCTTTCGGGAGGGCAATCCGGGAGCAGGGCGGCAAAGAGGGTCTCGACGATCTTGTTGGGAAAGGGGTACTCGCAGTTGGCCCAGACCCCGATGCGCTGTGCCAGTTCCATGGAGAGCCAGCGCTGCATCCCCTTGCTCTGGACCACGACGATCTCTTTGGTGAACGGCGTGAAGGGTGCGGGGTGCGGCGCGCGGACCACGCTCTCCAGGTCGTCGACCAGCCGCTCCATGCGGTTGCTCGTGTATATCTTCAGGGGCATCTCTATTCCCTTTGGTAATGGACCTCGGTCGCCGGGCCGCGGAAAGCTCTGTTCCCATGCCAATCGACGGTTTTATTCACCTTTCACCATTCACGGTTTTGGGCAAAGAGAAGAACGATACCATATCAGGCCATGGCTGTCTTTGCCAAAAATGCGCTCCGCTCGACACGGCGAGGGACGCGGGAGTTGGCGGCTTGCAATGCCTTTGACATCCAGTATATTTCAATTGGAATTGTTTAAGCGTAACCTTCACCCCGGTGCCCGAGGCAGAGCGCTGTTTCCGTGCAGAAGCTGCTGCCGGGACATCCCGCATCGCATGACCGCGTCTGTTGCAGGGGTCTCAAGGAGGGTCGCATGAAACTGGTCAGCGACGAAACTCTGGCCCGAGCCTATTATCACATCAAACCGCTGATTTCACGCAGGATGCAAATCGTGCTTCGGAGCCTGGTGGCACGGCGTAAAAGGATGGTGCACCGTGCCGTCTGGCCCATAGACCGGAGCGCCGGGAGTCCGCCGCCCGGCTTTTCCGGGTGGCCCGAGGGGAAGCGTTTTTCCGTGGTCCTCACCCACGACGTGGATACGGCGCGCGGAGTCGCCCGATGCCGGCAGATGATGGAGCTGGAGCGGGAGCTGGGGTTCCGTTCCTCGTTCAACTTTGTAGCGCAGGGTTACCATCTTCCCGTGGAGGTCCGCAGCATGCTGGTGGAGCATGGATACGAGGTCGGGGTGCACGGCCTCGAGCACAACAGGAAACTGTACGAGTCGGCGAGCACCTTTGCCGAGCACGCCAAGGGGATCAACGGCTATCTCAGGGAGTGGGGGGCGGTGGGATTTCGCTCTCCCTGCATGTATCACAACTTCGACTGGCTGCACGGACTAAACATAAGCTACGACGCTTCCTCCTTTGATACCGATCCGTTTGAACCGCAGCCTGACGGGGTCGGGACCATTTTCCCGATCAATCAGAGGGGGGTGCCGGGCAGAGAGTATGTCGAGCTGCCGTACACGCTGGCGCAGGATTTCACACTGTTCGTCCTGTTCAGGGAGAGGGACATCGCGGTCTGGAAGGAAAAGCTGCGCTGGATCGCGGAACAGGGAGGCATGGCGCTGGTCAACACTCACCCCGACTACATGTCTTTCGACGGTCGTCCCCAGTTCGATGAATATTCGGCGGATCTGTACCGGGATCTGCTGAAGCACCTGCAGAGTGAGTACCGGGGGGAGTACTGTCATCTCCTGCCTCACGAAATGGCTACTTTCTGGAAGGCAACAACCGTTCAACGTTCAACGTTCTAAGTTCAACGTTATTACGTATTGGGTGAACGCGTCCACTGTGACCACAACATTGTAGAACGTAAAACGTAGAACGTAAAACGTAGAACGTAGAACGTAGAACGTAGAACGTAGAACGTAGAACGTAGAACGTAGAACGTAGAACGTAGAACGGGTTTCGCATTTGAAAGACAGGTGGGGGCATATTTGAAAGCCATAGGTTGGCTGCTCATTCTTACCAGTGTCTACGGCATCTTCCTGGCCGCAGTGACGGTTTTGAACTGGTCCGGTGCAGACCGCTGGTGGTTTGGAGCATTGAACCTATACCTGCCCCAAGTCATGTGGGCGGTCCCGGGTATCATTCTGACAGTTCTCATCTTCAAGGCAGACCGTTTCTGGACCTGGCTTCCACTGCTCTGTGTACTATGGGTCTTGGGCCCGATTATGGGGTTCAAATGGTCACAGCAGGCGCCCGTTCCTGCACCAGGTACTCTGACCGTGAGGGTCATGACCTGGAATATCAAGTACGGCAACTACGATATAGCCCCTCTCATTGATGAGATTGCCAGATCCCAACCCGATGTCGTGCTCTTTCAGGATGCGGTAGGTTCCTTGAAAGGTCCGCTGGGAGACTATTTCAAAAAATGGCACGTTCGCTCCTACTGGCAGTTCGTTATCGCGAGCAAGTACCCTCTGTCAGATGCGGAGGTGCGCGAGATACACACACCCGGAGGAAAGCAAGACTGTTTGCGCTGCCAACTGTACATCGGGCAGTCGGTGATCTCCCTGTACAACGTTCATTTCAAAACTCCCCGGAAAGGTCTCAACGCGTTCAGGGGTGCGAGGACGCAGCCCTGGCACCTGCCGAAAGCCATTAAGTCCTTCGATCGCAACGTGACAACCCGCCTGGTCCAGGCGACCTCCATTCTTGGCGATATAAGCCAGGAAAAGGGACCGGTCATCGTCGCAGGCGATCTCAACTCCCCTGACGCATCGCTGGTGTGTGCAGCCTTGCGGGACGCGGGTTTGCACGACGCCTTCGCCGAACGGGGCAGAGGCTACGGCTTCACCTATGGACATTTCCTGCTCAAGCACAGGCTCCCCTGGCTGCGAATTTCATGGATGCGCATCGATCACATCATGGTGAATTCCTCGTTTCTGACACATCGCTGCTGGATCGGAACCGGCAAGGCTTCCGACCACCGTCCGGTCATTGCCGATCTGGTACTGCAACATCCCTAGCTCCCCGGTACATGCCAATTCCTGTATACCATTTGCAGTTTTTCAGTCGGCGTGGTAGTTTGAGGTTTATCCCGGCAGGCCGCTACCAGTCCAGCCGCACTTTCAGCGAGCTTGTGAAGGCCGCCAGGAAAGGCACTGCCGCACTAATCCTGCACGATCATTCTACGTGGCGCCACGCAAATACAGAAATCCACCCGGGCAGCATTGAGAAGGCCTCACACCTGCCGCCCGAAATCGGAGCTTGTCAGCATGCTTATTCTCACAATCAACTGCCGGAGGTTCTCCGTGCAGTACCAGCTTTTCGACTGGGGGCACAGCGTTACCCTGGCTAGCGGCAAGGTGGAGCGGGTCGTCGTCGGGGACTCTTTCATCACCCATAAGGTCCCCGGCAAAGATCCCCAGCACCGCGACGGTGAGTGCGCGGACCACAGGGATGCGCTGAAGCTGATCCTCGCCACCCTGACAGACCCGATGATCGGGGTTCTGGCCGATACCGGCAGGATCCGCGCGGTAGGGCACCGGGTGGTGCATGGAGGCGAGAAATTCACCCGCTCCGTGCTCATTGACCAGGAAGTGATCCAAGCCATCGAGGAGATGGCGAAGCTTGCCCCGCTGCACAATACCCCGAACCTGGGGGGGATCCACGGGGCTCAGGACCTTTTGTCCGAGATCCCGCATATCGCGATATTCGACACCGCCTTCCATCAGACCATGCCGGAGGCCGCCTACATCTACCCGCTCCCGTACGAGTGGTACCAGAGGCACGGGGTGAGGCGCTACGGTTTTCACGGGCAGTCGCACCTCCATGCCACACGCAGGGGAGCTGCACTCGCCGGGGTGGCGCGCGAGCGCTGCAACATGGTCACGGTGCATACCGGGAACGGCGTGTCGCTCTGCGCGGTGCGTAACGGCGAGTCGGTGGATACCAGCATGGGGCTTACCCCGCTCGAAGGGGTGATGATGGGCAGCCGCTGCGGCGACATCGATCCGGGGATAGTTCCCTTCATGATGAACCAGGCGGATATCTCGGCGCGCGAGATCGACCTCTTCATGAACCAGAAGAGCGGCCTGACCGGAATCGTGGGGCGCCGCGTGACCCGCAGGATTCTGGTGGACGAGGCCAGGGACGGGGATGTCCGCTGCCGCCTGGCACTCGACATGGAGGCCTACCGCCTGCGCAAATACCTGGGCGCCTATATCGCCGTCATCGGCAAGCTGGACGCCATCGTGTTCAGCTACGGGGAGGGGTGGGCGGACTGGCCGGTACGCGGCATGGCGCTGAACGGGATGGAGCAGTTCGGTATCAAGCTGGACCCGGCAAGGGATCGGGAGGCGCTCAAGGAAGGACGGGAGATGCTGATCAGTGCCGACGACTCGCGCGTCAAGGTTTTCGTCATGCCGACGGGGGAGGATACCGTGCTGAACGGCGATGTCGCTGCGATCCTGGGCTGGCCGGAGGAGGGGGCTACGGAGCGGCTAGGTGAAGATTAGTCGTAGTCGTAGGGTGGGCCGTGCCCACCGGCCGACGGTTATCGGTGGGCACGGCACACCCTACGGTGCTGTCGAAATAGAAAACGTAAAAAGGGCGCCCGGTTGTTGGGGCGCCCTTTTTACCTAACGAGATCAAAGCGTCAAACCGCAGCCTTTGCACCTCCACAGCCCCACCATCGAAGGGATGGGATCCCTTTAGAAGCACACCTTGTCCAGGAACGACTGCACCATCGGGGTGAAGGTCTCGTGCTCCAGGAGGAAGGCGTCGTGTCCGTAGGAGGAG
>DATCHY010000057.1:0-3298 GCA_036508065.1 Geomonas sp.
GGGAACCTGCGTGAAGTTTTCACCATCAAGGCGAATATTCCCGGCAGCGCAACCTATACCTTCTTTGACGACCTGAACCGGGATGGCAAGAGACAGCCAAACGAGCCGATCGTCAACCATGTCGGTCCTCTGTCGCCCAAGGAAGAGGCTTACGTCGTGCTGGAGATCGCAACGCCGGCGTCCGCAAACGACGGCGCGGTTGCGCCTTTGTCGGTGTTTTTCGAGCCGGAAAACGCGGCTGACAGAACCGCAGCCGTTAACCTGCAGCTTACCTACTCGCGTCCGATTCTGGAATTGGCGATGGCCGCCAAGGGCGGCAGGCTGAAACCAGGCGAGGTTTCTTCCCTGGAACTTAACTGCGTGAACCGTGGCTCCAACATGGCGAAGCAGGTCACCTTGCAGAGCATTCTTCCCTCGCAGCTGGAGCTGGTCGCTGCCGACCCGGCATTCACCAGGGCAGACAGCGGTGTCTACACCTGGCGCTTCGAGGAACTGGGGGCGGGTGAGAAGCGCAACATCAAGGTAACCTATCGGGTGAAGCCGGGAATCGCCGTCGGAACCAACATGCAGCTGAAGAACCTGCTAAACTACCAGGATCAACTCGGGAACAGGTACTAAGCATGAATAAAGCGACGCTCCTGACACTTCCCTGCCTGATCGCGACGCTCATTTCGCCGGTTCTTTCCGGGGGCGAGGATTTCCTCCTTTATGCGCCGAAGCCGGCTACCGGGGATCAGATGCCAGCCTCTCCCGACCAGGGGGTCCTGGTCAGAAGCGTGACGGTCAAGCGCGGGGACACCCTCAAGAATCTTTCACGGAAGTACATCGGCAGGGCCGGCTGGTTCCCTCAGGTGCTCCTTTTTAACAGCATCAAGAATCCCGATCTGATCAACGTCGGCGATAAGCTCTTGGTTCCCGTCCCTCCAGTTAAGGCCGCTGCAGTGAAGGGCTCTGCAGGAAAGGCCGCATCGGCGAAAAAACATCCCGGTGGCGAGAAGCGGCATAGTGCCCGTGCCCGACGGAAAGCCGTTCGGCACAGGGGCGCGGCCAAGCCGGAAACGTCTCAGTTGCGGCCTGCCACGTCCGACGAACAGGGGAGCTATCAGCAGGCAAAGCGCGCCTATCTAAATGGCGATTACCAGAAGTCGTTGGACCTTTTCACCGCATTTCTCCGCAAGTCCCCGCGCTCCACCTACTCGGCGGATGCCGCCCTGTACCGGGCTGACTGCTATCTGCGCCTTGCCGGCGAATAGCACTTCCGGCTCCCCTCCCTCTGCCCGGGCGTAATTCTGCAGAAAGGGCTTTTCAGAGCTTCTCCTTCACACTCCTCACCTTGTCTTCCATGGTCTGGGCGCGGTCCGTCCGGGTGCCCAGCTTGATGGTCGTGGTGATCCGCGGCGCGCCCATCCCGTGCACTACCTCATGGCAGCGCTTCACCGCCGCAAACACGTCATCCCACTCCCCCTCGATATTGGTGCCGTAGGAATGCATTGAGGTCTTGAGCCCGGCTTGAGTAAGCACCTTTTGACAAGCCGCGATGTACGGGGAGAGGGACACCCCGACTCCAATTGGCACGATGCAAAGATCGATCAGAACTTTCATGCTGTCAATTCTCCTTTTTCATATTCAGCTAGATGGCCTCCTCCCAGCACAAAGGGCAGGAAAAGGCGCGGGATTCCGAATTGATTGCGGGAGTAACTCTGGGGACCTAAGACCGAGGCATGACAGACCGTAACACCCGTTTGCCAGTATACAGGAGTAATCGTTGTACTCAATGACTTGGGGCAAGCCGGTGATCAGCCAGCCTTGCCCGGAAACTACGGATTGGGTTGGGATAGGTATTTCGGACCGCGTTTTTCCTGGAGGAAATGGATGAAGAGCGGCAGGATGACGGCACCGAAGATGAAGAGGCAGCCCAGCCACTCACGGTGACTCAGCCGCTCACCCAGGATGAGCATCCCGCCGAGCATACTCCAGACGGGATCGAGCGTGTAGATGAGCCCGGCACGTGTTGGGGTCGAATAGCGCTGATAGGTGTTCATTAGGGTGAAGCAGATCACCGTCGGAAAGACGGCGCAGTACAGGAGCGCTCCTCCAGATACCATGCCGACCGTAAAAGGTCGAGCCGGCAGGCAGAGAAAGAGCAGCCCACCGACCGCGGCCACCGTTGCGAACTGCACCAACGTGACGAGGTAGACATCTTCGTTGTGGAGGATCTTGGAGACCAGGATGATGTGAAACGAAATGAACAGGGCGCAGACGGTGGAAAAGAAATCCCCGCGGCTGAACCCCGCCGCCCCGCCGACGGCCAGTTGCCAAAGGCCGATCATGGCGAGGAGAATTCCGACGATGTTCCAGCGGGAAACGCGCTCCCGCCACAGCAGAAAGCAAAGCAGCGGGACCAGCAACACGAAGAGGTTGTTGAGGAAGCCGGCACGGGACACGGATGTGCCGGAAACGCCAAGGACGAAGGAAAGATTGGCCGCGGCCAGCGCCAGGCCAACCTTGGCTCCCTTGACCATGATATCCCGGTTCAGCCCGCTGAGACGCCGCAGGCAAAAAATTCCCATGATGACCGTCGCGAGGGCGAAGCGAAGAAACATGAAGGTGACCGGCGGAATATCCCGGAAACCGATCTTGTTGAAAACGAAACTACCGCCCCAGAGAACGGTCGTGAGGACGAGGTAGAAGGTGACTTTGCCTCGTGAGACAGCCGGTTTTGCCGTAGTGGTCATAGACCGGTATTTAACGCCGGTTGCCGCAGCAAGTCAACCTTTCTGAACGCGGGGTCCCCGGTGTTAGCTTCCCGGCGGGATGAATTTCTTCACCTTGACCCGCAGTCCTTCAACGGCGATCACTTCCACCTTGTCGCCCTTCACGATCGGCTCGGCGCTGGTGGCATTCCAGTATTCGCCCCGCACGAAGACCTTTCCCTCCGGCATGATGTCAGTCTCGGCGGTCCCGTGCTCTCCCGGCATCGCTTCCATGCCGGTGATCGGCTTTTGCCGGTAGGCCTCGAACCCCTTGGCGATCACCACGCCGAAAAAGAGGGTCATCACCAGCACGGTCACCAGGATCACCCCCCAGGACAGGCGCAGACCCGGTTCCGAGGACGGGAACAGCAGAAGCGACCCGAAGACCAGGGCAATCACACCTCCGATTCCCAGTATGCCGTGGGAAACTATCTTGATCTCGGCAACGAACAGGATGATGGCGAGCAGGATCAGGAGCACGCCAGCGTAGTTCACCGGCAGGGTCTGGAACGCGAAGAAGGCGAGGAGCAGGGAGATGCCGCCGA
>DATCHY010000058.1:0-3585 GCA_036508065.1 Geomonas sp.
TCTGTTGTTTTTTGTAGGTTGGCGGTGAGCGGTCTCATCGTGAACCCCAACGTTGCTATGTTGGGGTTCACGATGGAGCTGTTCACCCCAACCTACCGTCGGCAAAAGACGAAGTTTTAAGCTGGACTGGGTACTAGAGAGATAAATCTGCCGGCTAAAAGAATATCGGCTGCCTGCTGGCCATTTTGCATACCCGTCAATCCGCTCTGGTGATCCTCCATCATACCAGAAACAAAGCGGGGAGTTGGCATTTACCGGTGCAGCACTGCATGCTTTCAACAACGAGGTCGGATATGATACTGGATAAGGTCGCAAAGATAGCTTCTAAGTCCGTCGTCAGAAAGGACAAAGTCTGCTGCTGCAGGAAGAGACACAAACGCCATATATGCGAGTCACGAGCAAAAGGAAGGACCCATGAGATTAATCAGCAGATCCAAAACCCAAATTTCGCCTGTGGTATCTGTGGTGAGGCCGCCGATTCAGACGAAGACATCTGCTTGCCAGTTCCACTTTTCATTTGATCCAACGGGGACGGCAGGGTCAGGATTGAGCGATTTGATATAGAAGAAATTCGCCTTCCTACCTCGATAAGTTACATAACTTATCAGCATCCCATTCGGCCTTCTTATGGTTGTTCCTTGCAGAAATCGTATCTACCCACGCCTTGAACCAGCAGGTATTTTGAAGTTTTACCGGCCAAATTGACTACCCGGTGGACTAGGCCGGGAGTCACCAGGAAGCGCTGGCCCGGTTCCAGTACAAGAGTACCGTCAGGATTCTTCGTTTCCACCCGGACCTTTCCTTCCAGACAGACGAGATAGTCGTGAACTTGGCTGTGGAAGTGCCACTCTGTTGCGCCCCCATCAGACAGTTCCATCTCACGTACCAGAACCTCGTCAGTCCTGATGATATCTTCATTGCTCATCTGTTGCGTCCCTCTCAATTTGTAGATCACCAGTTCAGGGAAGTTACGGAGGTCGAAATGAATTCCCCCGCCCCTTCGATCACTTCCGTACGCTTAATCCGCTTTCAAACGCATACCAAGAGTTCTGTACGCGTCGAATGCTCTTGTTTGGGCGAGGTGCGCTACCCGGTCCTTTTGCCGATCGGGTGGACCGAGGTTGCCTTGAAGGAAGCATATACCGCGCATCCCTGGGAAAGCGCCAGAGCCGCGAACGATTCACGCGTGACGTACGAGGTGAGAGGAAAACCGCAATCAAGCTTCAGCCGGAGAAAGGGACCCATTGACGCGATCTCGACGATCCTTGCCGGATAGACGTTCCTTGCGCTGGTCTTATGCGCGGGATTGGCGATGCTCACCGTTACGTTCTCGGGACGGATGCAGCAATATACCGCGTTGCCCGGCAATCCGCTTCCGATGGCATCTATCTCGTGCCCCCCGACGAGGACGGCCATCTGCTGCTCGACATTGCTGAGCACCACTCCTTCAAGGATGGTCTCCATGCCGACGAAGTTGGCGACGAACTCGTTCACCGGAGAGTTCATCACCGCCGCGGGAGTGCCGTCCTGAACTACCGCGCCGCCGTTAAGTACTACTACCCGGTTCGACAGCCTGAGCGCCTCCGACTGGTCGTGGGTCACGAGTATCGCCGCAATCCCTTTCTCGCGGATGATCTTGTCCATGTCGTCGGTGAGCGACTGCCGGGTCGGAGCGTCGAGGTTCGCGAAAGGCTCGTCGAAGAAGATCATCTCCGGTTCCACCGCGAAGGCCCGAGCCAGGCTGACGCGACGGGCCTCCCCACCCGAGAGCTTGCGGGCGGAGCGCCCTGCCATGTCGGCCAGATTGAAGCGCTCCAGGTAGGTCATCACCCGACTGCGTATCTCGGCCCGCCCTACCCCCCGGATCTTCAGGCCGCTCGCCACGTTTTCGTAGACGGTGCTGTCGAAAAGCATCGGCTCCTGCAGCACCATGGCTATCTTGCGGCGCATGTGCAGCCGGGAGGCATCGGACTGGATCTCCTTGCCCCGGTACCAGACAGAGCCGGATGCCAACTTGAGAAGACCCATGATGGAAAGGAGCAGGGTTGACTTCCCAGCTCCGTTTGGCCCGATCAGTGAGACGAATTCCTTTTCGTACAGGGAAAATGAGGGTATATCGAGTATCCGGACGCCGCCTCGATCTACCTTCAGGTCTTTCAGGTCGAGCATGCTGTGTGGCTGCTTCATCTGGGCCTTTCCCGCTGCTGGATATGGGTGAGTACATAGTTGATCACGAAGCAGAATAGCAGAAGAATGAGGGAGAGGGCAATGGCGACATCGAAATTGCCCCTCCCGGTCTCCATGACCGTTGCCGTCGTGAGCACCCGCGTGTACCCCCTCACGTTGCCGCCGACCATGATCGAGGCGCCGACCTCGGAGATCACTCCGCCGAAACCCGCCATCACTCCCGCCATGAGCGGGAGCCGCGCCTCCTTGACCAGCATCCAGACCAGCTGGAAACGGGTAGCTCCCAGGGCGAGTATCTGCAGCCTAAGGTTCGCGGGGAGGTTCTGCATGGCGGCGATGGTGATCCCCATGACGATCGGCGTCGCGATGACCGACTGCGCGATGATGATCGCCCCAGGCGTGTAAAGGAGCTCCAGGAACCCCAGAGGCCCGTTGCGCCAGAGGAGGATGGAGACGAAGAGCCCGACGACCACGGGAGGAAGACCCATGCCGGTGTTGACCAGGCTCACCAGGATCTTCTTGCCGGGAAAACTGGTCAGGGCGACCATCGTCCCGACGCTGATCCCGATCACCAGGCTGACAAGCGTCGCCAGTCCGGAAACCTTGAGGGAGAGCCAGGCTATCCCCAGCACCTCCGGGTCGAGGGATGCCAGGAGCTGGAACGCCTTCACGATGCCTTCGATGATCAGGTCCATTTACAGCCCCAGTGACTCGGGTTTTTTCCCTGCGTCCGGGAAGAACAGGGGGGAGCCGAACTCTTTGGTGCCGAAGTGGCTGATGATCTCCTGGGTCTTGCCGGACACCATGAAATCGGAGAACGCCTTGGCGCCGGCGCTATTGACCTTGGGCCACTTTGCCGGGCTCACCTCGATGACGTGGTAGATGTTCAGCAGTTTCGGCTCTCCCGCCACCAGTATTTCCAGGCCCAGGCGCCGTTTCTTGTCGAGCGCGAGGTAGGTGCCGCGATCGGCCAGCAGGTAGCCGCGCTTCTCCGCGGCGACGTTAAGCGTCTCGCCCATGCCGAGGCCGGTCTGATGATACCATCTCTGGCCGTCCGGTGCGATCCCGGCCGCCTTCCAGAGTCCCTTTTCCTTGGCGTGCGTGCCGGAATTGTCGCCCCTGGACAGGAACAGGGCGCCGGTCTGGGCGATCCTTTTGAACGCCTCGGCGGCACTCTTCGCGCCGCGTATCTTGGCGGGGTCGTTCGCCGGTCCCAGGAGGATAAAGTCGTTATGCATGACGAGTTTCCGGTTGAAGCCGAAGCCCTGGCTGACGAAGGCCTTCTCCGACTCCGGCGAGTGCACCAGCAGCACGTCAGCCTCACCCTTCTCGCCCATCTTCATGGCCTGTCCGGAGCCGACCGAGATCGTCTTCACGAAGTATCCGGTCTGTTTTTCG